>JBFLVQ010000042.1:0-27515 GCA_040758525.1 Acidobacteriota bacterium | reverse complement strand
ATTTCTCTGTAAGGAGATAAATTATGCAGCGAGCTAAAGTAATGTTGCTTGTTTTAGCAATCCTCTTTAGCATTGTCGAGATCGTTCCTGTAATAGCAGGAACACGCGACAATAGACGTGCAGCAAAAGTACAATTACGTACTCGTGGTAACCGTAGCAGTTTGGCATTCATTCAAGAGCGTATACGTAAACGGCTTGCATCTCTACCCTATTATAGTGTCTTCGACAATCTCTATTTTAATTATGATGGTGAAACCGTAGTGTTAGGTGGTGAGGTAGCGCGTGCCTCGCTACGTAAGGATGCTGAGAAAGCAGTTGAAGATGTAGAAGGTGTAGAACGTATTGTTAATAGGATCGAGATACTACCGCTCTCGACGGTAGACAATCGTATACGTGCACAAGCATATAGGCAGCTCTTTTCCCATCCACAATTGTCACGCTACGCAATACAACCGGTCCCTCCGATCCATATTATCGTCAAGCATTCACGAATTAAGTTGGAGGGTGTAGTAGCAAATAGAAGCGACAAGATCGTAGCAGGAATGCTTGCCAATCAGATCTCAGGCGTCTTCAGCGTGGTAAATAACCTGCGTGTGGAAAAGGATTGATATAACAGGCGGGAGATGCTGCCCGCCTGTTCACAATCAGAAGCTCACTCGGCTTCTGCCTCTCCAACTAATGGTTGAGCTGTCTCTTCTTTAGCCGCTGGCTTCGCTACCTCTTTAGTTGCCTCTTTATTCTCTCGATTCACTAACACTTTGAGAGGCATTACGACTTCGCGATGCAATTTGACATTTACATCAAACTGACCTTCCGTCTTGATCGGCTCCTTTAATAGTACATGCCGCTTATCGATCTGGTAGCCTTTCTCAGCAAGCGCAGCTACGATATCCATTGCTGTTACTGAACCGTAGAGTACACCATGCTCACCCACGCGACGATCAAAACTGAGGGTAAGATCACGCAATTGTGTGGCCTTTGTCTCTGCAGTGGCGCGCTCGGCTGACTCTCGCTTCAGTAAGCTTTTGCGTTGCTGCTCGATCATACGCTTGTTACCAGGCGTTGCCTCAAGGGCAAGCTTCTGCGGAAGCAGGTAATTGCGGCCATAGCCCGCTTTTACGCGCACGATCTCACCGCGCGCTCCTAGATTATCAAGGTCTTCCATTAACAGTACTTCCATGGTTGCCATAACTTTTCTCCCCTAAATCTAAAAGGGTTACTCCCTACAGAGTAGTGTAGGGTAGTATTGCAATATTGCGAGCACGCTTGATCGCTTCCATCAACTTACGCTGATGGATTGCGCAAACACCAGAGATCCGCCGAGGTAAAATCTTGCCACGCTCGGGGATATACTGACGTAGCAGCTTGTCGTCTTTATAGTCAATATAGTCGATACGGTCAGCACAAAAGTGGCATACCTTCTTCCGCCTGACATACTTTTTTGGTGAAGCCATTTTTAATCTATCCTTTCTAGTGGTTGAATGCCTGTGGAACTATTCGCCTTCTGCTTCTGGCGCGCTGGCACGCTCGCTACGCTCACCGCGATCACTACGTTCGCCACGATCACCACGCTCGCCGCGGTCGCCACGCTCACCACGCTCACGACCGCCCTCACTCTTGCGCGGACTCTTGAGACTACGTGCTTGCCGTTTGCTACGTACCTTTTCAGCACGTTTTAGGTCTTCATCAATACGGATCGTGATATAACGCAGTACTTGATCCGAGGTGACGCGTAGACGACGTTCCAACTCTGCGATCTCGCGACCACTGCCTTCAACCACTAGTAACACATAAGTGCCCTCGCGGAATTTGCGGATTGGGTAAGCAAGGCGGCGGCGACCTATACGATCAACCTTTACCACCTTACCACCCTTGTCAGCCACTACCTGTTCAAACTGACTGATCAGTCGTTCGATCTCTTCATCATCAATATTGGGTGCCACAATAAATGGCACTTCATATGTTCTCAAGGTTAATTCCTCCTTATGGCTATAAAGCCCCGAATCAGACTGTTCGGAGCAAGGAAGTTGTTTATCTCAACGAGTGCCCAGATAAGATCTGTCTTTTCATTACTGGTTTACCCGTCTATCACTTTTGCATTAGCGAATGCACTTGCGCGTTCGCTGCCTTCAGCAAGCCAGATATTAATAGCTTCTTCGGCGCGTGTAAGCATTGCCTCAACTATATCTCGCTCGCTTGCGGCGAATTTTGTCAGTACAAAATTCGCTAGATCCTCGATCTGCTGTTCAGGCTGAATACCCAGTCGCAGACGAGGAAATTGTTGTGTGCCCAGTTCTGCAATGATCGACTTAAGACCATTATGGCCGCCTGCCGAACCCTGTGCCCTAAGGCGTAACCTACCTATTGGTAGTGCCACATCGTCACTAACAATCAACAGCTCATTAGTAACATTTACACTATATCGAGCCACTAGAGCGGAGACCGCCTGCCCACTGAGATTCATATAGGTTAATGGTTTGGCAAGCAGATAGGGTGAATCGGCCAATGGTACTTTCTGCACCAATGCCTGACATTCTTCACGCGCCGCCGTTGCGCCTGCATGTGTAGCCAGTCGATCAATAAGCAGAAAGCCCAGGTTGTGGCGAGTCTGCTGGTATTTGCGGCCTGGATTTCCTAATCCGACAATTAGCTTCACTACTTTCGCCAAGCACAAGACCGTGCCACTGCCTCACCCTATTATGCCTTCTCTTCCGTCTTACCCTTCTTGATCACTTCTGGCTCGGCTGTTTCGGTTGCCGCCACGGCTGTTGTCTCCTCAGCCACGCGTGGCGCTAACACGGCTGCCACCACATGATCTTCACCAGTGATAACACGTATATCGCCAGTCACTTTCAGGTCTTTCACTAACAAGTGATCGCCTAGACCTAGATTGCTCACATCTACCGTGATATGTTCCGGGATATCAGCAGGTAGACACTCAATCTCAAGCTCGCGTAATGTGTGCTCCAATATGCCAGCATCATGTTTGACGCCAATAGACTCACCAACCAGCTCTACCGGCACACTAACGCGTTGCTTCTGAGTAAGTGAGATACGCAATAGATCAGCATGCATAAGCTTGCCGCGAACAGGATCGAGTTGCCAATCTTTGATCATCACGATTGATGCTTCCTGGTTGGGCGGCTGCAATTTGAAGATCGTGTTATGACCCGATTCAGACCGTAAAATACCTGTGATCTGTTTGGCATCTATTGCTACTGATAGAGGGTCTTGGCGATCGCCATAGACCGTAGCTGGTATCAGTCCTTGACGGCGCAGACGACGTGAGTCGGCTGACCCAGTGCGTGTTCTTAATTTAGCTTCTACAGTAATATCTGTTATCATGGCGCTTGCTCCATAAACAGTCGATTAAATAAAAAGTTTACTCACGGAAGTCTCGTCATGGATCGACTTGATCGCTTCTGCAAGTAGCTTGGCTACGCTCAAGCAAGTAATCTTAGCAGAATCGGCAGCACGGCCGAGAGGAATTGAGTTAGTAACCACTAGTTCCTTGATAGGCGACGCCTCAATACGCTCTAATGCTGGGCCGGAAAGCACTGGATGAGTACAGCAGGCATAGATCTCTTCGGCGCCTTCTTGCTTTAAGGCCACTGCGACCTGTGTTAGAGAGCCTGCTGTATCGACCATATCATCAATAATAAGAGTGTTACGACCGCGCACATCACCGACAATATTCATTACTTCTACTACATTGGCGCGATCCTTGGCGCGCCGTTTATCAGCGAGCGCAAGTTCTGCATTGAGACGCTTGGCATAGGCACGTGCGCGTTCAGCGCCACCCGTGTCTGGCGAGACTACCACCAGCTCTGGGATCTGCTTCTTAGCAAAATAGTCTATCAACACAGGGGCAGCAAAGAGATGATCAACCGGAATATCAAAGAACCCCTGAATCTGACCAGCATGCAGATCCATTGTTAGTACACGGTTGGCGCCCGCTGCCATAATCAGATTAGCAATCAACTTGGCAGAGATTGGCACACGTGGCTTATCTTTGCGATCTTTGCGTCCATAGCCGTAGTAAGGGATTACTGCTGTAATGCGATCGGCGGAAGACCGTCGGAAGGCATCAAGCATAATCAATAGCTCCATAACGTACGAATCGACCGGCGGGCAGGTGGGCTGGATGATAAAGACATCCGCGCCGCGCACATTTTGCAATATCTGAAAGTTGAACTCGCCATCGCTGAAGCGGCTTGTGTTTGCTTCCCCAAGATGAATCTTAAGGTTGCGACAGATCTCTTCAGCGAGCGGCCGATTCGCATTACCAGAAAACACTAGTACGCCATTCACCGCTTTTCTCCCTAATTCGATATCGTGTTATTCCAACAGCTAAAGACCGTAGCAGACGGTAGAGAACAGAGAGAGGAATCGGTGCTAGAGACCGTTTTTGCCCTACCACTTGGCGACTCTCTAACGTTACTGCTTGGTCGCATTACTCTCAGGCTACAGAATGACAGGCTTAGCGTCATCCTTCAATGGTCAACTGTAATTACCTTACTCTTATACTCATGGCGGGATACCGTACGTGTTTCAACAACCCGCCAACCAGTTGAGTGTAACTGTGCTGCAGCTAACCGTAACTGTGTATGTGTAGGAAAACGCGCCCACACAGTTGCACCACTGCCTGACATCAATACTGGCTCTCCGCCTAGCTCACGCAGCCGCGTCTCTACTTCGGCAACCACAGGATAAAGCGAAGTTACCACCGGCATCAGTGAATTAAGCGGCTGTGTAAACACCATGTCGTAAATAGCTGGAAAAGAGCAAGTGGGCAGTATAGTATCTCGATTCTTTTTTGTCAATCTATCGAATTCCTGATAAACGGCGGCTGTCGATATCTCCACCCCAGGGTTTACTAGTAGCAATGCATCCACAGCAAGATCATTAAGCGGTGTAATCTGCGTGCCGCGTCCTTCGCCCCAGGCAGTACCCCCAGTAAGAAAGAATGGCACATCTGATCCTAGTTGGGCCGCGATCTCAACCAGTTCAGCAGTTACCAACTGACATCGCCAAAGTTGATTGAGTGCAAGTAGCGTGACTGCGGCATCAGCACTGCCCCCACCCAACCCAGCCGCAATCGGGATAGATTTCTTTAGTCGTATATATGCTCCAGGAAGATTAGCACTGTTGCTATAGGCAGCCACTTGCAAGGCACGGGCAGCGCGCAGCACCAAATTTTTATCACCTGTCTCTAATAATGTATTACTATCAAGTTCAAGTAATAAGTCAGTAGCTCGTGTGAAAGAGAGTTCATCATATAGATCAATAGTTTGAAAGAGAGTTTGTAAATCATGGTAGCCATCCGCACGCCGCTCGCCTACGGCTAGCCACCAATTAATCTTTGCATAGGCGCGTGCATATATGCTCTCTTGCACAGCTTCTTGAGAATTCACAATGGTTTTCCTTGAATTAGCCTAAAAATTTCATTATATTGTAGTTGCCTTTTATCTTAAGGCGCACACGGGAATATCTGCAACCCGTTCAGGAACTCTACATTATATATTGCTAGATATATTACTAAGTTTGGGTTCGCTCTTTTCCGACTATCAACGGATGAGATAGTTCAATAATGAAAGAATGTCCATTCTGCTCCAGTTGCTATGAAGATGAGGTGTTGCACTGTCCAAGAGATAAACAGGCACTGCCAACCACTCTTCCTTGGCCACTGATAATCAATGACAAGTATCGTATTGACGCATTAATTGGGCGCGGTGGGATGAGTTCAGTTTATCGTGCTACACAGCTTGAACTAGCCCGCTCAGTAGCTATTAAAATACTATTACCAGAGCTACTTACAGATACTGCTGGGCCTGAGCGTATGCGCCGTGAGGCGCTTGCTTCAGCACGTATTGATCATCCCAATGTAGTCACTATCTATGATTATGGTACGCTCACAAGCGGGGCTGGCTACCTAGTAATGAAGTTGTTACGTGGACATGCTTTGAGTAAGGAGATACGCCTCTATGGGCTACTCTCTTTTGAGCGTGTTTTTAATATAATGTTGCAGATCTGTTCAGCAATAGACACAGCGCATCGTATGGGGGTAGTCCACTGCGACCTTAAACCAGACAATATCATATTAGAAGAGACCGATTCCGGCGATACAGTTCAAATCCTTGATTTCGGTATTGCTAAATTAAGAGAATCAAACAAACAACCTAGCCGACACTCAGGTCAACTGACCACTGGCGTTATCTTTGGAACACCACTCTATATGTCGCCAGAACAGAGTGAAAGTCGTGAGATCGATTTCCGCACCGATATCTATTCGCTTGGTGTGATTCTTTACGAAATGCTTACTGGCCGAGTGCCCTTTACTGGTAATTCCTCAGCAGAAGTAGCGCGTCTACATCTTAACCAACCCGCACCGCCTCCCTCTGCGCTACGCCCAGAGATCAATCCAAAACTGGATCAGGTTGTGCTCACCGCACTTGCTAAACGGCGTAGCCAACGTCAACAGTCGGCGGTTGTATTGTTGGAAGAGCTTAAAGCTGCGGCACTCGAATTGAGTGGTATGGGACGGCTTGATATTGAAGCAATC
Source organism: Acidobacteriota bacterium (assembly GCA_040758525.1). Classification (GTDB taxonomy): domain Bacteria; phylum Acidobacteriota; class Blastocatellia; order Chloracidobacteriales; family JADJPF01; genus JBFLVQ01. The sequence goes on along the minus strand of JBFLVQ010000042.1, from coordinate 20,953 downwards.
CCTCCATTTGCTCGTATACGCGGGACAGGACGCTTACATACTTTCCCTAAAATGGCTGAGACTGAAGAGCAGCCAACCTTGCGTATAGAACCGATCAATACTCCTACTGGCATGGAAGCAACCGGCGCTCGATTAGGCAAAACCACTGGCGATATGGCTAATCCAGGACCTGAATCTTGGACAACGACACCTTCAGAGACACGTGAGCCAGAACGACTGGATAATAAAGTCGTGCTTATTGTTGATGACGAGCCAAGTATTGTGCTGCTGCTAAAGACCATGTTGGAACAACTAGGCTGCCAAATCCTCACCGCAGATAATGGCCGCAAGGCGCTTTTGCTGCTTGAGCAGACCCTACCAGATCTGATCATATCTGACATAATGATGCCAGATATGGATGGCTACCAGTTTTATGAGGCATTGCAGCGCGAGCCGACTTGGAGCATGATCCCTTTTGTCTTTCTCACAGCACGTACACAACAGCAAGAAAAAGTGCTAGCACTTGTTAATGGAGTCGAAGATTACTGGACGAAGCCTTTTGATATACAAGAGATCCGTCTGCGTGTAAGGCGCATACTACAGCGCTTACATCTGCTCAAGCGACTTGAAGGCAAGCATTGAGCTAGCGCAGCACAAGACAGTATAATAAACCTGCAGTAGTATGGAGTGGTTTCTCATTCTATGCAGAGAATGGAGGCGACCATGGCCATTCAAATCTCGCGTCGTTGTATCCCTTTTACCCCTTTTGAGCGACCGCTCAATAAGGCGATCGTCGCAATGGTCAGTAGTACCGGTGTCCATATGAAGAGTCAGGAACCGTTTGACATAAATGACGAGCAGGGTGATCGTAGTTTTCGTGTGATTCCAGCTAACGTAGAGTTAAGTGATCTAATGATCACCAACTCTCATTACAACCATTCTGATGTTGATAGTGATCTTAATTGTATCTTCCCTATTGAAACCCTACAAGGACTGATAAAAGAGGGATTGATCGGCGGCATCGCGGAAAAATCGATCGGCTTGATGGGTTACTCTATGCAGATGAAACGTATTCAGGAAGATACTGCGCCTAAGATCGCTACGGAGTTGGAACGCTCACGCGCTGATGCAGTACTGATGATGGCCGGTTGTCCAGTAAGCCATCGTACCATCTGCACGATTCAACGTGAAATCGAGTTACGTGGTATCTCTACAGTACTGATTACACTCAAGCCTGAAGAGTCGCGGCCATTACGCCCACCTCGCTGTCTTTATCCTATGAACTTTCGTCTAGGCCATTGTGTTGGTGCACCACAAGAACGCATGCTACATCGCCAAATAGTGCTAGACGCACTTTCACTCTTAAACGAAAGTGTTATGCCTGGCACTGTTATTGAACGTTCCTATAGTGAATATAGAGTATGAATCTACGTGAAAAAACTATTCTTGTCACCGGTGCCACAGGGTTCGTAGGCGGGCGGCTGGCCGAACGTTTAGCACGCGAGGAAGGCGCATATGTACGTGCGCTGGTACGTAGCGAAGAGAAAGCATCACGTTTGCGTCAACAGATGGCTGGTCTCGCTATTGAACCAGTATTGGGTGAGTTGAGCGATCTAGCTTCACTTGAGCGTGCTGCTACTGGTTGTCAAATTATCTTTCACTGCGCCGCTTGGGTAAGTGATCGTGGTACCCCAGAAGATTTTTATCGCGCCAATGTAGTAGGTTCGCAAAATATCGTTGCGGCTGCACTCAAGGCTGGTTGTGAGCGCTTTATTCATACCAGCAGCATTAGTGTCTATGGTCTAAATCCTAAAGACGGCACTGATGAGAATACCATCTTCGATACTGCTTCAGACAATCTTTATTGCAAAACTAAGATCCAATCGGAGAATATCGTTGAAGCTGCACATAAGAGAGATGGCCTCTCTACTGTTATTATCCGACCTGGCTCAGTCTATGGACCATATTCTGCTACTTGGACATTGCGCCCCATAAAAGCGATCAAGGAGAAACAGTTGTTTCTGATCGCAGGCGGTACAGGGCTGTGCAACTATGTCTATATAGATAATCTGATAGATGGCATGCTATTGGCAGCACAGAACGATAAAGTGACCGGTGAAGCTTTTATTATCACCGATGGCCAAGGAGCAAGTTGGCGTGAATTCTTTGGTCATTATAGTCGAATGCTAGGTCGTGAAAATCTTCCTTCACTACCGCTGATGGCTGCCAAAATGGTTGGCTTGGGTATGGAAATGCGCGAGAAGATCACTGGCCAACGTGCGCTACTTACACGCACTGCAGTCGGTTTTCTAACCCGACAAGCAACTTTTAATATTGCCAAGGCACGTCGGCTACTTAGCTATAGTCCTAAGATTGACCTTAATGAAGGAATGAAATTAACAGAAAAATGGCTGCGCCAAGAAGGAATTATCTAAATCAGACAAGAAGAGGTGGCTACCATAAGATAACCTACTCTTCTTACCAAATCTGATCTTTAGACAACTAATTATTGTGGCTTCTCTGCTGGATTGATAGCAAAATAGCCTTTACGGGCACGTATCATGGGATCTTTCTTCTTATCTTCTTTACGTTCCTCTAACTTCACCTGTATACGCCGCCACGAACCATCATGCTTCTCATTAGAAGAGAAGTAGCCGATTGTATACTGAGAGTGTAGGTCACGCCCAATATCTTCAGTAAAGACGCATACATCATAAAGACTACTGGGAACGAAAGCCGCCCCGCCCGACTCCTCAGCAATCTTATTAAGCAGCTTGACCGCTTTAGCACGTGGCGAAGTATGAAAGAAGCCAGTCGAGTCGGCAAGCTCATCAGGAAAGCCTATCAGATAGATCTGAACATCAAGTTCACGCAAGTAGTCGAGCAGTTGCTCAGACTTGTAGAAACTATCCCGTTCATCACCATCCGAGATCACAACTAGCGCCTTACGACGGTGCTTAGCCTCACGCGCAGCATAATCAGCAGATACATAGATAGCATCGAGCAGTGCTGTACCTTGATTAGCAGTAATCTCATTAAGCGCCTCTTCAACCTCATTAAGGTTGGTAGTGAACTCTTCCACTAAATTGGCTTTTTCTCTAAACTGTACAACAAAGAATTCATCACCGGGCCGCGCCATTCGCACCATTGTTTTAGCGGCTTGAATCACAGTTGGCAACTTCTTGCGCATGCTTCCCGAGGTATCAATAACAAACCCCACACTAATTGGAACTGTTTCGCAAGAGAAATATTCAATGGATTGTTGAACTTTATCTTCAAAGATTTTAAATTGATCTTTAGCAAGCCCACTAATGGCGTGGCGCGATTGATCTATTACCGCCACATCAAGCACAACTAGTTCTACAGGGATCTTGACAATACTATCACCCTTTTCTGTACCGTGCTCTTCTCCCTTACCATTCTTATCATCATTGGCTGAAATACTAATATAGAACCCGACCCCCAACAGCAGGACAAAGGCGAGTGAATATACTCGCACGCTGAAGATAAATCGCTTCATAATGCACTCTCTTGATTGGTAGAAGAGTAATGACGGCTCCTGCGGCCGGGTGCCGAGGCTACTATCGACTTGACGAACGCATTGCCGCCCCAATGCGGTAATGGTCTGTTAAATAGTGCCTGAGGAAGCAAGGCAGGTGAGGTTCAAATGCACGCTATCAGGCTAAAACTTTTTATCTACAAGAATCAAATAAGCTAATTTCGTTGTTTTGTCAAGCAGATCAATATAGTTATTTTAATTAACTACTGTTGCGCAATCCTACATCAGGCTTTCTTGGGGCGTTTTGCAGTATAGCCTTGTTTATGTCGGATCGAACCATTGTCACGCTCACGTAATTGTACACGTATTTGACGAAAACCACCATTCTCGACCGCATTACTTGGATAATAACCTAATACATAGACAAAGCGTAGCTCTTCGGCGATTCTACGCCAAATATTGGGAAGACCAGCGCGACCACCAGCAAAATACATATCACCACCGGTAAGTTTGACCAACTCACGTAAAAAGGCAGAGTCAGGATAACCGCCTGGCCCAGAGGTGCGACGGCCACCACCACTACCTGGGAAGGTAGGTGGCATGCCTATAGTAGGCCCTGCACTATATGAACTCAAAGATTCAGGGAACTGAATCACATACATTAGCGCGCCGCTCTCAACAACTGCTTCCAGCGCCTGTTCTGCATTAACACGACGACTTTCTGTATCCTCTCCATCGGTAAGCAGTATGATTGCCTTACGACCTTCCTCAGACTTCATACGTTTAGCAGCTTCATAAAGCCCCTCATAGAGCTTGGTGCCACCACCAGCACGGGTAGAACGGATTGCGCTACGTATCTTATTACGATCCGATGTCAATTCGGTGAGAACCTCAACCTTGCTATTGAATTCGATCACCATTACACGATCATCCTCACGTAATTCGCGTACAAAGCGGATTGCGCTTTCTCGAATATCCTCCATACTACTTTCAATACTGCCGCTAGTATCCATTACTAGCGAGACCGCAAATGGCACACGCTCAGAGGCAAAGAAACTGATCTCTTGTGTAACACTATCTTCAAAAAGCTTAAAATCCTCTTGCTTAAGGAAAGGCACATAACGACCATTGTAATCACTTACAACCACCGGCACGGTGACCAGCGTAGCATCGATCTTAAGTGTCTCGGCTTCACCGCCAGCACTCTCATCGCCAGGATCGGCTTTTTCGATCTTTATAGGGGTAGAATTGGCAGCAGGTGTATTAGGAGAGACGCTTCGTGAGTTACCATTGGCCGAGTCAGTGTTACGAGTATGAGGGTGTGGATCAGGTCGATTGCGCCCTGATTGTGCGCGTCCTGCCACACCCAGTATACCAACCACTAATAACCAGGCTAATAGGCAGCTCAAATATCTCTGCATCGTCTACCTCCAAACGAGGCTATACCATTAAAATTCGCCCTATTTCCCCCGCCGTCGTATTAGCTCACCACCCTGAGTGTTACCATCTTTACGAGCATAATAACCAGAGCGGGTACGCACAGCATACTCTTTATTATCCACTAGCTTGACTGAAAGGCGACGGAATGAACCATCCTGTTTATCATTGCTGGGATAATAGCCGATGGTATATTGCGAGCGTAAGTCTGTGCCAATCTTCTGGGCAATTGGCTCCAGATCAGCCAACTCCCTGGGAAAATAGGCTTGGCCACCCGATTCCGCGGCCAGCTTATTAATTAGATCAACTGCTTTCTTCTTAGCTGATCGTTTGAAGATACCACTGTCTTCAGAGAGGTCTTCAGGAAAACCTATCAGATAGAGCTGCACATCAAATTCACGCAATTTATCTAGTGTATCCTCTACTGAATAAGAACTGTCACGTTCATCACCATCCGAGATCACAACTAGCGCCTTGCGACGGTGCTTACCTTTGCGAGCATAATCACCACCAAGGACAATCCCATCCAGCAAGGCTGTGCCGCCTCCTGAAACCATATTATCAAGCGCGTCCATGGCGTCTTCTAAGCTAGTGGTGTACTCTTCGAGTAGCTCAATATTACTCGAATCCTTCATATCGATGATGAAGACCTCATCACCTGGTCGGCTTAGATTAATTAGTGTTTTGGCGGCCTTGATAACTGTAGCGAGGCGCCGTCGCATTGAGCCAGAGGTGTCTACGATAATACCATAGCTAATCGGCACCTGTTCTTGAGAAAAGAAGCTGATCGACTGGTTGACTTGATCTTCAAAGACTTGAAACTTGTTTTGCTCAATTCCTTTGATAAACTTGTTACTTTTATCCAACACCGTGACATCAAGCAGTACCAGATTCGCATCGATACGTATGGTATCGTCACCTTGGCGGTCATCCTTAGGCTGTTGTTTAGGCGGTGGCGGTGGTGGCGGTGGTGGCAACTTCTCTTGAGCATTACTGACTGGCAGGCTACCAGTCAGTAATGTCAGTAACACAATAACTATGAAAGCGCTGAAGAATAGATTCCTGTAATAACGCATAACTCTCTATTTGTCTTTTGTCAGACTCTCCTCTTTAGGTCGATCCTCTCCAGAACCTTTCTCCTCAGAGGCAGGAGGTTGGTTAGCAGAAGGGAAGAAATCCTTGCCAAAAACCACTCCGAGCGCCTGCTCGCGGGCTTTACGCACATTATCGTAGACTTCGCTGGCCTCCTGACCATATTTTCCCGGCAATTCGTAGCGCAACATCTCTAATAATTTAATATCCCGGCGTAGCGCTAGTTCAAACACCTTGTAAAGCTTCTTACGCTGCTTCTCTTTCTTTCGCATACCATCGATGAAGATCACGGTATAGCCAATCAATTCGCCGTAATTCTTGATCTCAACACTTGCCTGCTCATATTCTTGTGAAATCAGATTGGAACGGGCAGTCTCTAGACGTGCAGCAGAGACCTTGAGTAATTCTTCTGTGCGATCCTTCTCATCACGCTCCTGTTCAATACGGCGCTCTTCTTCATCAGTAAGCCACTGCGGCAGTGGCCCGCCTCCTTGTGCATTTCCATTCAGTGCTAAAACCCAACATAGCCCTAATACCAGGCTGAATTCAGAGGCTCTGCGCAAATATAGAAATGTAGAGGTCTTTACCAGGGTTATAAACATAATTTTTCTATTTTTTCTACTATCGGGATATTCTATTGCCCGGATCACTATAATTTAAGATGCCAGCAATTAAAGAGTCGCTGCACGGAGCTTTAAGAGTTTTTTGCAGGCACTCGCCAACTTAAGATTATGACATATTACGAACTGCTGGGAAATGCCGGACAAGATAGTTTTACCACAAAATTTCAGGAGAAGTAATATACGATTAAGCGCCTTCCACAATACGCTATTGTTGTCGGGAGGCGTTTAGTGCACGTGAGTGTGCCCAACTCTTAATATACTTGATCTGTTCGGTCATTGTACGCGAGAGTGGAATGGTACGTGTAACAATACGATTTAGATGCGTGGGGGAAAGTGGTTGGCCCTCATTATAGGCTTCGATCGCGGCAGCATGAACAGCCTGTTCGATCTCAGCACCATTCCAGTCCGCCGTCGCTTTAGCCAATACAACTAGATCAAATCTATTCAGATCGACATTCTTACGTCGTAGGTGAACCGCGAATATCTGCTTGCGTTCCTCTTCATCAGGAAGATCTAGGAAGAAGACTTGGTCAAAGCGACCTTTGCGAATAAATTCAGCCGGCAATAGATCTATACGGTTAGCAGTGGCAGCAACAAAAACCAGTGCCTCCTTCTCTTGCATCCAAGTAAGAAAGGTAGCAAAAATGCGCGATGCCGGTCCCGAAGCACCCTCCTTAACACCAATCATACCTGACTCGATCTCATCAATCCAAAGTACTGCTGGGCTGATTGCCTCCACAGTGCTTAAGGCACGTGCAAAGGCAAATTCGGGTGGACCATAGGCGCCTGAGAAGACATTTGACATATCCAGGCGAAAGAGTGGGAGGTTCCATAATGTTGAAACCACTTTTACAGCCAGACTCTTGCCACAGCCAGAGATACCCATCATCAGCAACCCTTTGGGGATTGTTACACCCGCCTTCTCAGCATCTCGGTTAAAGATTTTCGACCGCTTGGTAAGCCAATCCTTAAGAACGTTGTAGCCACCCACATCCTCTACACGAAAGCGTGGAAAGACAAATTCCAGCAGACCCTCTTTCTTAGTAATCTGCTCTTTTTCTAATAGCACTTGTTCAATAAGCGCCGCTGTGAACTGTTGTTTGCCAAAAAAGAGCGCATTAAGTACATGTTGAATCTCATTAATGGTCAGCCCCTTGAGACCTGTGATCATTGAGTTACGCAGTTTTTCATCAGGGATCAACGTCTTGAAATAACGGTTTGTCATAAAATCGAGCAATGGCCCGATCTCGTCATCAGCGGGCAATGGTACCTCTATAAGATGTACTTCCTTGCGTAGTTCATTAGGAATGCTTAGTAGTGGCGAGAGCAGTAACACAAAGCGGGCTTTATCCTTAAGTTGATAGTAAGCATCGCGTAGCTTGCGTACCAATGTAGGGTTACCATCAAGAAAATTCGGGAAATCCTTGAGCAGATAGAAGCCGCGCTCCCCTTCCTTAATAATGAAATCAATTGCCTTAATGGGATCAGTAGTAGCTGGCACAGTCGATTTGGCATCTTTCAACCCTTCTGAGACTGTCCAGGTGTAGACTGGCACGGGTTGGGCAAATCCTTTGGCAATACTATTGATTATCTTTTCTACGCGATCCTCTTCCCAAGTAAGTAGATAGATAATGGGATACTGAGCAACAATCGCGCGCTTGATTCGGTCTATCGGTTTGAGTCGGCCCAAATTTTCCATAGAGGCTGATAGTAGCGAAAAACATAGGAAATTTCAATTTTTCTTGAAAGCTTGCCCGTTCCAGCAATTTATGATATCTTCTTTTGCCAAATTCCTTTCGTTTAGATGAGATTCCCACTATGGTCAATTCAACGCACCTGCAGAAGCTGGTTACTTCAGAATGGAACGATTGGCGCATTTCAAATAATATTGGCACACCGGATCTCACCGGTGCGGACTTAAGAAACTTAAACCTGGCAAACAAGGATCTCACAGGCGCCGACTTCTCACGCGCAACATTGCTAGGCAGCGACCTCTCTGGCTCGATCCTCAAACTTGCCACCTTTGCTGACACGGCGCTACGTGGGGCAAATCTCTCTAGGGCAAATTTGGAACGCGCTAACCTGACCGGCATAGACTTTCGTGAGGCTGTTCTAGAAGGCGCCAATATGAAGATGGCGATCCTTAACCGTGCTACCCTTTCTGGGGTCAATTTGCGCGGCGCCTTCTTGGAGAATGCGCGTTTTGAGGCGACTAATTTGGAGGGGGCCGACTTCTCCGGCGCTGTCTTGCGCGATGCTGCCTTTCGCGGCACAGGTCTTTCCGGCGCGCATTTTGAAAGCGCTAATTTGGAGAATGTAGTACTTGATAATTTGGAACTGAACAAAGTCAATCTACGAGGCGCAGATCTCTCTGGCTGTAGTTTGAAATATACCAAGTTGCGTGATGCCGATCTCTCCAATGCAAAATTCTGTCGTGCTAACCTTATCAATACCGACTTTGCCGGCGCCAATCTTACCCGTAGCGACTTTGAGCTTGCCACCCTTATTGAGGTAAAGTTCGATAATGTCAACCTACAGATGGCGAGATTCAATAATGCCCGTCTGGAGAAGGTTTCGCTCTCTTCGGCCAATATTCGTGACGCCTGGTTTGAAGGGGCAAAACTGAATGTCAGTTTTCAAAACATGGATCTACGTGTCGCCAAGTTTCCTGGCGCTGCTCTTAGTGGCTCCAATCTTAATGGGGTAGTAATGCAGGGTATGGACTTGCGCGGCATCTCAATCAAAAATAGCAACCTCATTGGTGCACGTCTTGCCGAGGCCAATATTGAGGATGCGGTATTAGATGGTTCAAACTTTGCCGGTGCTATCCTACGTCAAACCAACCTTTCGAAATCTAGTCTGGTTGGGGCAATCTTTGAGCGTGCCGATCTCTCAGGTGCTAACTTAACTGCAGCCAATCTAAACAAAGCAAGCTTCTACGAGGCTGACTTACGTTTTGCCAAGCTGATGCGAGCTAACCTTAATGCTGCTAACTTTACCCGTAGCAATCTCTCCTCAACAAATATGACGGATGCGCTAACCCAAAAGGCAAAATTTTGGGGTGCCCGTACTTCACGAAATTCACGTATTGTCTGCGCGCTCTATTGGCGACCAGTGTTGATTGTCTTTCGCCTCTTTGGCAAAAAGAAGGAGTGAGCTGCTGAAGCGCATTCTCTCAATACCGCCTTAAGACGATCAGGATAGTCAGTAATGATAGCGTCAACCCCTAGTGTGATCAGCCGCCGCATCTCTTCTGGTTCATTTACTGTCCAGGTATTAATTCGATAACCTAAACGCCTTGCCCGTTCAATAAAACGAGGTTTGACTAGTCGCGCTTCTGGATGCAAGGCAGCTAGCCCCAAGAAAGGCGCACTGATCGGTCGCCGGGTATTAAAGGGCAGACGGAATTGATAGAGCAGGCCGGTAGGAATACGTCTGTCTAGTTTCCTAATATGATGTAACACTAGAGGATTGAAGGAAGAGACGACTACTCGTTGATAAAGGTTATAGTCAGCAATAATTGCTGCTACACTAACGGCCTCTGCCAATGGTCGTAGTGCAATTGTCTTGATCTCTATGTTAATAAACATCTGCTCGCCTAGTACATTTATCACTTCTGGCAGCGTCGGGATCTTTTCACCAGCAAACTGAGGCGCAAAATGACTGCCAAAATCTAGTTCTTTAAGCGCGGCAAGCGATGCTAACGAGACACGGCCACGTCCATTTGACCAGATGCTTAGGTCGTCATCATGAGTAACTACCATTTCACCAGTAGCACAACGTATCACATCGAGTTCAACACCATCAGCGCCTAACTGTTGAGCGACAGAAAAGGCTGCCAAGGTGTTTTCTGGTGCCGCTTTACGCGCCCCTCTATGAGCCAAATTGAGTGGAAGAGTGGGTTGCATCATTCCCTAATATACCTAATTCTCTATCCAATCTGAAAAATAAAACTCTCTAGCAACCCTCACTCTACCCCAATTAATTTGTATGTACCGCCCGATACACTTTTTATTAACAAAACTGCATCAAAACCGAAGATAATGCTCTTCAGTTCAGGGTTTAACCCACTAACCCTACCAGCATGTATATATCCTCGTAACGGGCGCAAATCAATAATCGTTAAATTACCTTCGGCAGCACTAGCAAGAGGTTTGTACTCAGCAATATCGGCAAGTCCTTGATAATCACCTGAAGTATTATTGTTGTATATTGTGAGATGAAAAGAGCCCATACTATTGCTCTTTGCTAGCTCTGCGACAAAATTTCCCAAAGTAAACACATTCACCAGATTTTTGCCGCGAATCGAGTGATAATGGCCAAACTTGAGCAATACTTTGGGCAATGCTTCTCCAGCAGCTTGCGCTTTCCGGTACTCAAGCATAAAAAGTGTTTTCATGTTCTCTTCACGCTCAAGGTTAGAGATATAGCCAGTAAGCTGTCCTGCCTCTGCCATTATATTGTTTTTGTAGATTTGTGCAGACAGAAGCATTTGAGAGATAAGAAACTCCACCTCAGAATTCCCCTTGGAATTATACTGTCGAATCAGATTGTTAAATTCATCTATCTCACCTACGTCAGCCATTGTATAACGCTGCAGTTTCTTAACCCTCTCAGCCTCATGCTGCTTTAGCACCTCAATCAACTTTAATGTACGATCACGTATCTCTGCATTAGGAGCAAATTTACTCAATCGATCTAGCACATGTATTGCGCCAAAAACTTGATCTACCCCCCAAATTCTATTCCCTTTACCATTAGAGATAACTCCTGTCCGAGAAATCATCTCCAACTCCTGATCAGTAATGAAAATAAATGCATTGGGATACTGTCTCGCTAAGGAGATCACATAATCACGCTTACCAACTACGGATGGAGCAGAGACCATCTGCGCCATGACGGGGTCTTGTTCTAGCGCGATATAGTTAAAACCATACTGTTTGTGTAGAGACTCAAATAACAAGGAGGTAATTTCCGGCACATCTTTAGTATTATGAGGCTCACCAATGGCGAAAAATTGGCTAGTACTAGCAGCCTTGATAAGAAAATCTAACCCGCTTCCAGATAAGCTGCCATTAGATATTACTAAGTTGTAGCGATTGGCCTTAAAGAGATCCTCAATCTTAACTTGGGCAGGGTTATTAGCTGATTGGCTAAACACCGGTTTGAGCATCAATACTAAAAAGCTGCTCAACAATACGATAGCAACCATTATCATATGTCTTCTCATAGCTATCTCCTAATTTATTGTTGGTTAGGTAGAAAGTTAGTGATATTGCACTAGTAAAAGTTTCAGCTAGTTAGTAATAATTCGTAGTATTAGGATGGTCGTTAAGATATATCACACGTTGCCTCTAAACATTGACAAATTACCCCTGCTACACTAGTTTAAGGTTATGGAAAATTCTCTTTCAGCGAGCTTTTCGCGTATCTATTTTGATAATAGTGCAACTACTCAGGTTGCTCCTGAGGTAGTCGAAGCGATGCTTCCTTATCTTACTGGCGAATTCGGCAATGCTTCTTCGCTTCATACCTTCGGTCAACAAGCAAAAGCAGCAATGGATAAGGCACGTCGCCAGCTAGCAGCACTATTAGGGGCAGAGTTTAATGAGATTGTCTTTGTCAGCAGTGGTACTGAGTCTGACAATCTTGCCATTCGTGGTATTGCTCAATCTTATCGTGAGAAAGGCAATCATATTATCACCTCACAGTTTGAGCATCCTGCCGTAATCAATACTTGTACAGCACTAGAAAAGGCTGGCTTCCGTATCACCTATCTGCCTGTCTATGAGAATGGTCGTGTACGTTTAGAAGATGTGCGCGCCGCGATCTGTGATGACACAATACTAATCACAATAATGTATGCCAATAATGAGATAGGTACATTACAACCCATCGCTGAGATTGGTGCACTGGTTAAAGAGTTGCGTCTGCAACGCAAATACCTTTTTTTCCATACTGATGCTGTGCAAGCAGTAGGCAAGATTCCTATCAATGTAAAAGCGCTTGGGGTTGACCTGCTCTCCCTTTCAGGGCATAAGATTCATGCTCCTAAGGGGGTTGGAGCGCTATACGTACGTAAGGGTGTACGTCTCGCGGCACAGCTTACTGGTGGCCATCATGAACGTGATCGGCGTGCCGGTACCGAGAATGTTCCTGCAATTGTTGCGCTTGGACAAGCAGCTCAGCTAGCCAGCCTTGACCTTGATAGTCAATCTGAATATCTGCGGCAGTTGCGAGACTATTTTGAAGCTGAGATAGCGCGCCGTATTGCCAATATAAAATTTAATGGCGATAGTGAGCATCGCTTGCCTAATATTTCCAATATAAGTTTCCGTTATATTGAAGGAGAAGGGTTATTAATTGCCCTTGACCTGAAAGGCGTGGCGGTATCAACTGGCTCGGCCTGCTCTTCTGGATCGACTGAGCCTAGCCCTGTGCTGGCAGCATTAGGACTGACTAAAGAGTTAGCACGTGGCAGCCTGCGTTTCTCCTTTTCACGTTATAACACTCGTAAAGAGGTCGATTATTTACTTGATATTTTGCCTGAAGTAGTGACACGGCTGCGTTATATATCACCACTCTACCGACAAGAGATGGCGACCTTGGATGCTTGTCCGGGGAATTGAGTCATGGCCTATTCACGTGTGCTATTAGATCATTTGGAGAATCCCCGCAATGTCGGAGAATTGGCTGCCCCAGCAATGGTAGCCGAGGTCATTAACAGTGCTTGTGGCGATCGTATACGCCTCTCCTTACAAGTGGAAGGAGAATGTATAGTGGCAGCCAAAATGAGAGCCTATGGCTGTGCACCTACACTGGCAGCCGCTTCTGTGCTTACTGAATTGGTCGCTGGTAAATCGATCCAAGTAGCCAATTCACTTGCGCCTGCCGCAGTTGAATCAGCACTAGAGGGGCTGCCCAGAGGTAAAAAGCATGCTGCCGATCTGGCGATCGAAGCTTTACAAGCCGCCCTATCTGCCCATGCCCAATCAGTTCAACTTAAAACAGGTGGTTTATGAAAGAAGTAGATGAGAAAGTACCAGTAAAACTATTCTCTGTGGAGGAAGCAAACTCTCTTATCCCACAGTTACGACCGCTTATTAGATCTGCAGTAGATAGTCATACCGCGCTATCTAAACTTCAAAGCGAAATTCAACGGGCACGCGATCATGCCATTTATGATGGAGGCTCGCCTTATGGTAGCAATTACATATTTTTGCTTAAGAATTTCACTGATGCGATCAGCAAAATAGAAGAGATGGGCGTGCTGGTAAAAGATTTGCGTATAGGCTTATGCGACTTTCCCCACTGGAAGGATGGCCATGTGATCTATTTATGCTGGAAGATGGACGAAGAGAGGGTAAGTTACTGGCATGAAGTCGATGCCGGATTTAGCGGACGTCAACCGATCTAAATTGGGTTACGCACTAGAGTGTTGCTAGCACCCTAGTGCGTCTCCCTAATAGGGCTCTTCATTTAATCAAGAGCTGGACTAGATAAGTTAGCTGGAACATCAGGCCCGTTGGAAACCCTTAATACCCCAGTAGTATCAATATAAAAAGTGCGATCACCGCTCCTCGACACACCTGCATCAACAAATGGCCGCCCCAACACACGAAAAGAGGCTGCTGTACCCCCAGACGCTGGAGTGACGGTAAAGATAAAATTGAATCCAGATTTAGGCTGTGGAGAGATAGCAACATAATCATTGCCTACCGATGTTTCCCCAGATGTGGGACCTGGACTACATGCTGCTGCTAATGAGCTATCGATAAACTCCTGCCGGAACAGATCGCGCCCATCACCATAATTCTGATTACCGACTCCAGCAGAATAAGAAGCTTGTGCCTGGAAGATTACTCGCATTGACTCGACGGCGGAAGCGCCATTGGCAGCACGCCGTGAACTGATGAGATACAGTGTAGATAAAGTAGCAAGTATCCCAATGATAACAATAACGATCAATAATTCGATCAAGGTAAATCCAGCAGCTTGTTGCTCTTTAGTAGATCGCTTGTTCATAGCCTCTTTCCTTAATTAACCTGGTCGCCCCAGAACGTTAGTATCCCCACCACTCTTTTTTCTTATTGATAAAGCGCAACCTTCACAAGTAATATTTTTCTATTACAAATTACAAACCCACTAAGAGACAGTGAGCTATTTGCAAACTTCATACCATCTATACCAGTTCTAATAACTGGCAATTGATATCGCATATTCCTACACTTAATGAATGTATAATTTCAACAACAGCAAGAAAGTTCCAGTTTTTGTCAATTATCATTACCAAGATAGTAACGAAATATGTCAGTAGTCAATCTTCTTAGAAACCGATTAAGCCGGCTCAGCATTAAGCAATGGGCTGTGCTAATAGTGCTTGCGGCACTTGCTGCAAGCTTAGTTATTTATCTAGTTAGACGCGATATTAATATCGAATTAGGAGAACAAGCAGCGCGTCTACAAGCTATTGCCCGTATAAATACCACAGTAAAACCAGGCACGCGTCTAACCATTGATGGCCTGCAGTTGGTACTGGAGGCTCGTGAGGCGCGCTCGCTGTGCCGCTACCTAGATTCTTATTACGTAGCGACGGCGGGGGGACTGCTTGCCTTTGACGACAATGGTCAGTTACGTGCCCATTACACAATAGTAGATGGATTACCGAGCCTAGACCTGGTCGCGCTCGCGGTTTTTCGCGGAAAACTTTACCTGGGGAGTGCTGATCGTGGGTTAATCGCTTTTGATGGTCGGGAGTTTACCCATTATCAGTTTCAACAACCTGTAATTCACCATATCAGTACTCTGCTGGTTGCAGGCGAACAACTGCTAATAGGTAGTTTTGATGGAGGGCTGATCAGCTTTGATGGTGCCGACTTTACCCGGCGGGATGAACCAGATAAACCTATCCCTCAAATTACTGCCCTACTAATGCATCAAGAGCGGCTCTATGTTGGTACATATTCGGCCGGTCTATATCTCTGGCAAGAGGGACGTTGGCGTCAACTCTCGAAAACCGATGGACTACCTTCTAATCGTGTTACTGCTCTGCTAGGCGATGAACAAGGTGCGATAATAACAACCGATTTTGGTATCTCGCTACTAACTACATCAGGACAATTGCAACTGGTAAATAGACTACCAAATATTACCTCATTGGTAAGAGCAGCAGGCCGGTTATGGGCTGGGCTATTTACTGGTGGAGTACAGGAGATTCTATTTACCGGCGCTGGCAACAATCTAGCTAACAATACCCCATTGGTAGGCGAGACATCAGAGCAGTGGCGTGCACGGGGCAGTACTCAGCTATGGGTTGAAGGCGATAATAGTTTATACGCACTCACCCGTGAAGGTGTGCTGCGTGCCGATCTTTCACGAACACGCCTAGAGTTCAAGCCTTTTTCTGCGCTGCCACCAGCCGCACCTCTTACCGCTGCTTATATCAGCGCACTTACCCTAGATGGCCAGGGTAGGTTATGGGTAGGCTATTTTGATCGCGGGATAGATATTTTCAACCCAGAGACAATGGAACTACTCACTCATTTGGAAGATCAATCGCTACGAGAGATCAACTATATCCTTGCTGATCCTACCCAGTCGCGTATGCTGGTAGCAACTGCGGCTGGGCTGGCGATAGTTGATCAACAACTGCGTTACCGACTAATAGATGAACGGGCTGGGATTAGCTCAAATGCCGTTGCTCATGTATCTATCCTGGCTGGTAAAGATAAGGAGAACCAGCTTGCCCTTGCCACTGGACGTGGATTGACGCTATTACAGGGCGCAATCGCACGTACACCAATATCTTTACCTAATAACTACCTTTACACTCTTGCCAGTATGGATAGACGTCTGTTTGTGGGAAGTTTAGGCGGTCTTATTGAATTAGAAGGTCTACGTACTGTGCGTACTTTTACGATGGCTAATTCTAAACTTTCCCATAACTGGATTAATGCATTGCTAGCGATTGATGGCACACTCTACATAGGCACAAATGGAGGCGGTATTGATGCTTTACTGCCCAGTGGTGAATTGATCAACTTTGCCCCTCAACTAGGCAAGTTTGATGTTAATCCAAATGCTATGTATAGAGATGCGCGTTGGCTCTTTGTTGGCACACTTGGCAACGGTGTCTATTTGATGGATCTAAACAGCCGACAATGGCAACAATTTATTAAAGGGTTACCATCACTCAATGTTAGCGCCATCACAAGCGACGAGCGTTTTATCTATTTCGGCACCAGTAATGGTATTGCTCGCTATCAGCGTAGCCAGTTAAACCTATAGGTCTGCTAGTTTGACACAGGTTATCTCACCTTCGGCAAGTCGCACCTGTAACTGCTCTCCGTTTGCAACCTGAGTGGCTTGTTTAACTAATTGGCCATGTGTATCGCGGACTAATGCATAACCACGCGACAACACCGCCAATGGACTGAGTGCCTGCAGTTTGCCTACATTTAAGCGGAAACGTTCACCAACTTGGGCAAGATTATCTGCCAGCGCACCATTCATACGTGCTTCAAGTGCTTGCAAGCGGTTGCGACCAACAAGCAGCAAGCTCTTCACATCCCCTTCGGCCAACCGCAACACTGCAGTAGAAAGGTCTTCACGTCGATCTTGTAATCTCGCTTTCAATGAGGTCTCTAATCGACGGTTCAAACTCTCGACTCGCTGCTGATGACGACGCAATAGATCAACAGTATTATCAAAGCCACGACTGGTACGCAGTGTCACCAGTTGACTGCGCCGCGCCAGCAATTGATATTGAAATGCATTGACAAGCGCATCACGATAACCAGTCAGTAATCCGCTCAATTCGTCTTTATGCATTGTAACCAGTTCAGCCGCGACAGAAGGCGTAGGCGCTCGGCAATCAGCGACAAAATCAGCAATCGTAACATCAACCTCATGTCCAACTGCAGAGATTACCGGTACACGCGAGGCAAAAATAGCGCGTGCTACCGATTCCTCATTAAATGCCCATAGATCTTCGATCGAGCCACCACCACGCCCAACAATCAGAACATCCACGCCTTGTTGTGTACTAAGGTAATTTATTCCGCTAGCAATCTCGTCTGCTGCTCCATCACCTTGCACTCGCGCTGGATAAATAAGTACATTAACGGTTTGGTTGCGACGACCAATCACTTGTAAGATATCACGTATTGCTGCTCCTGTTGGGCTAGTTACTACACCTACACGCTTAGGTAGGCGTGGCAATGGTCTTTTGCGAGCCTCGTCAAAGAGACCTTCGGCAAGCAGACGCTCTTTCAGTTGTTCATAAGCAAGCTGTAGCGCCCCCTTGCCAACCGGCTCAATACTATTAACCATTAATTGATATTCACCACGTGGTTCATAAACAGAGATGTAACCACGTACACGCACCTTGATACCATCTGCAGGACGAAATCGAATGTAGAGATTATGGTTGCGAAAAGCGGCACAACGTAACTGTGCTCGCTCATCTTTCAGTGTGAAATACCAATGGCCAGAGCTATGCCGTTTGAAGTTGGAAACTTCACCCTCAACCCAAATATCAAAATATTCGTTCTCTAGTAGTAAAGCTATTTGGGCAGTAAGCTCACCAACTGTGACGGCACGCGTCTCTTCAGTTAAAAGATTTAATAGTGACATAATATTAGATTAGCAGCCGTGGCTGCTTACTGATCATCTTTTTTATCTTTATCTAATCCTGCTTCCCAGCCCCGCTTACCACGCTGGTAATATTTATGCCCCCGCAGTCGTGGGGGTAGACAATCCATATCAGCCTGGCCCGTTTCATAATCATGCGCATAACGATAATCACGACCATAGCCAAGTTGTTTCATCAGTGAGGTAGGAGCATTGCGTAGATGCAATGGTACATCCTCGCGTTCTGTCTCTAGCGCATCTTTTGCTGCCGCCCAATAAGCCATATAGACCGAATTTGATTTTGGCGCAGAGGCCAAATAGATCGTGGCTTGTGCAAGCGCCAGTTTTGCTTCTGGCAAGCCGATAAATTCTACTGCTTGCATTGCCGCGATAGCTTGATTGAGGGCAAATGGATCGGCCAGACCAATATCTTCAGAGGCATGATGAACCAGTCTTCGCGCCACATAACGTGCATCCTCACCTGCTTCTAGCATACGTGCAAGCCAATAGAGTGCCGCGTCTACATCTGAATTACGAATAGATTTAATAAATGCTGAAATCAGGTTGAAATGCTCTTCACCAGTTTTGTCATAACGCAAGGTTGCGCGCTGTAATACATCTTTTATCTGTTCGCTATCAATATGACGGCGACCTTGTTCATCTGTCGATTGACTGAGAACCGCCAATTCCAATGTATTGAGTGCTACTCGTGCATCACCTGAGGAGTAATTGGCAATCAATTGTAATTCTGTCGCACCGATCTCAACCGACATCGTACCTAACCCACGTTCACAATCGGCAAGGGCTCGCGCTAAAATAGTCACGATCTCTTCAATAGATAATGGCGCCAGTACCACTACCTTGGAACGCGACAATAGTGCCGCATTGACCTCAAAAGAAGGGTTTTCAGTCGTTGCGCCAATTAGTATAATTGTGCCATCTTCAACATAAGGCAGAAATGCATCCTGTTGTGCACGATTAAAACGATGTATCTCATCAATAAAGAGAACTGTGCGCCGACCTGTGGCATTTCGATAACGCTGTGCGTCAGCCATTACTGCACGTACCTCTTTAATACCTGCGATCACTGCGCTAAAGGGCATAAATTGAGCTTTGGTATGATGGGCAATAATCTCAGCTAGAGTAGTCTTACCTGTCCCAGGCGGGCCCCAGAAGAGTATTGAGCGTAGCTCATCCTTCTCGATCAGACGGCGCAACATTGTACGCGCGCCAACCGCAGCTTGCTGACCAACAAACTCGTCGAGCGTGCGTGGGCGCATACGATCGGCCAGTGGTCGTAAACGCTCACTACCTTCAGCCAGCCTATTTTCATGCAAGCACTCATCTTGCGGAAGCAGATCTTCAAACAGGCTGGCAGCAGGCGGCTCAACCGGGGTAGCACGTTTAGAGTTCTTCATTTTCATGTCTTCATTATAGGGGAAACAGATCTCTGCTGATATCGCTCAACGCATGCCATTAATTGGCTATATTAATTTCCTACCCAATACGGCTATAATCTTTCTACACTGTCTAGCAGTAATCTATAACCATTAGCCGATAAGAGAAACAGAACAGAGACTATTTTTTAGAGAGGTTGTGTTTTAATGGAGTTGGGACTGGTTCAGATTATTTTACGTATGTTAATAGCCGCTGCTTTAGGTGGCGCTATAGGTATAGAACGACAGATCAGAGGCAAAGTAGCTGGTATGCGTACCACTATGTTGATCTGCACAGGTGCCGCTCTTTTTATGATTGTTTCCAAGTTAACTGCGGATCGTAGTGGTGATACTGGCCGTATTGCCGCACAGGTTGTTTCTGGAATAGGTTTTCTAGGAGCAGGGGCAATACTACATAATCGTGCCGGTGTAACAGGATTAACTACCGCAGCAACAATTTTTGTCGTTGCCGCGATTGGACTAGCTGCGGGTGGTGGCTACTGGCGTCCTGCTGTGGTCGCTACTGGAGTAGTAATCTTTGTGCTCTTCTTGCTAGGCAAAGTTGAGTATTATCTTAATGCTCGACGTCAGACCTTCCATTATTCTTTTAACACACCTAATGCTGCTGAACTGATGCATGAGATCAATCTGGTCTTCAAAGAACATAAACTAACTATGGAAGATGTTGAATTGACCAAGAAGGATGACACCTACAAGATTTCATTCAGTATCACAACTACGCCACAGGTTAGTCAGGCTGTACTACATAGGTTGATGGCTACAGGAGCAGTCTCGCGTGTAAGCGCGCCTACTGGCTCACTAGTACGTAAGGAGATAGATACATTCGCACAGGAAAATTGATCCCACAGAGATCATAGAAAACTCACACCAATGGTTCTCTATAAACTCTGTGGTAAATATCTAGCTTTGTCTCTAAACATCAAAATACATTGCAAACTCAAGCGGGTGTGGACGCTGGCGTATTGCATCCACTTCCTTACGACGCTTGTATTCAATCCAACGTGAGACGAGTGCTTCAGTAAAGACATCCTCTTTGAGTAGGAAGTCATGATCTCTTTCTAGCGCCATTAGTGACTCTTCTAACGAACCGGGTAGTGTTGGTACTTCTTTGAGTTCTTCAGGAGGAAGATCATAGATGTCTTTATCAAGCGGCTGACCAGGATCAATCTTGTTCTGAATCCCATCAATACCCGCCATCAACATGGCAGCAAAAGCCAGATAAGGATTGCAGCTAG
>JBFLVQ010000041.1:0-27543 GCA_040758525.1 Acidobacteriota bacterium | reverse complement strand
CTTATTGATTATTTGTTTAATGATATTAAAAAAGAGAGCGAAGACAGATCTGGATTTAAAGACAAAGTATTTACCCCTTTAGCAAGAAACCTGCTACTCGCATATCAGTGGCCAGGTAATATCAGAGAACTGAGGAGCACGCTGGTAAGAGCTGCTTTCTGGTCTACACTACGATCAAAAAGTAATAAGATCGATGAAGAAGATGTTCGCTACGCTTTAAGTCAAAGTGTCCCATTAAAAACCAGAGAAGTTCTAAATCGCCCTATTGGCAATGGATTCAAAATCGAAGCCCTTCTTGAAGAGGTCGCACGCCACTACTTGGAGCGTGCATTTAACCAGGCTAATGGTAATAATTCTGAAGCAGCCAAATTGATAGGCCTGTCAAACTATCAAACATTTATTAATTGGAAGAAAAAATACTGCTCTGATAAAGAGCGTTGAGCAATAAGATAGTCACAACCGGAAACGGTTAAAGCCTACTTCCAGATCATATCTGAAACAGCTTGAGCTAGTTTCGTCGGCGGCGTTTTGGCTTGCGAGGGAACGACATCAAAGTCAATCTGTCTCGCACCAATCGGTTAAATTCACCTTCCTCAATCTCTTCAATATCCTCATCCTCTCCAGGAGGCATAGCCATCAGTATCTTACCGAAGAAATAGAGCGATATTCCCGTTGTTACTACTCCGGTTAAAATACCTATACTGAGATCTACCGATAACAACCAATTTAGCAGATAACCAACACCTATTCCCAAGATCAGCAATAAGCCGTTTAACAATAGGAAAAGAAGTAAAAGATATACTATCGACATAGAAAATTCCTCCATTTAATGAGAGTACAAGGTGGTTCACACTCCCATATCAATATCTATTCGATAAATATATATTCCTAAAAATCACTGCACTCTAGGCAATAATAGTCATCCTTACCCTTCACTACATAACCATCCTCGCCAAGGTTTATTACCTTATTACAGCTAGCACATTTTGTCGGCTGATATTCCGGCGGATTCTCAAGCTTGGTAAAGTTATACTCATTTGTGCCATACCATACATAGATCTCGGTCTTAAAACTTTTCCGACATTTTTTACACTGCTGCCAATCACCGTTATGACCTTCATTGAAATGATAACTGCATAAGGTATAACGATCATGATTTCTATGACAGCTATTTCTTGCATATGAGAACATTACATATTTATCCTCATCATCACAGATCCACTGATCACAACACGGCGTCTTGGTTAGCTTTCTGGTTTTTCCACATAGACCACATCTACGCTGCTCCGATTCACCGACGACTTTAGTTTGCCTTAGCGTTGGCTTTCTGAATCTCTTATTTGACATAACTCTCCCCCTAATTTACTTGGCGTAATTATTGTTGAGTTGGCTTTCTTGGGTTTAATATTTTTTACGAAAAGTCTACTCTTAACAAGAAAAAGATACAATTTTACTTACCTTACACTATTACATTGACGGGCTAACTTAACTTTGGTGTAAAGAGGATATTCGACGAGGTCTGAAGAGCGAGCCTGGCAGCGTAGTTGAAACGTCTACACTGCCAGTATGAACTTGTTCTTAATAGATCATCATCTTCATACAGAAGACGCTACCACCTGACTTGATATATTCACTGGTCTCTACTTCAACAATTTCAAAACCTGCAGCACTTAATTTCTTGACTGTATCATTGGCACCGCGTTGTATTACTACATACTTGTCATCAAGTACCAGTGCGTTACAGGCAAATGCCATACCTGCATCACGTTGGTTAGCTTCAATTACACGTGGGAAGAAATGGCGTATCAGTTTCATTCCTTCCGGTGTGAATGCTTCGCTGTAGACAAGCACACTGTTACTATCTAGCAAGCAGAAACAGGTATCTAGATGATAGAACTCTTGTGTATGCAGGTGTAGCGCGATCACAGGAACATTGAGCATCTCTGATAGATCTTGATAGGCCTCTAAACTTGTACGATGACCATGACCACCCCACAACAACTGTTTGCCAGGATGCCAGAGTGTATCGCCTTGGCCTTCAAATAGTATGTCATCACGCGAAAACTCGATAATACGATAACCACGCGATTCAAACCATTTGCGATAGTGAGCCACTTCCTTACGACGCGATTCATGCCGCATCAACGAAAGCACAACATAAGGCCGGCCTTCGCTATCAAGTCCAGGCAATACTTGATTAGCAGAAAAGACCATATCCTCAAGATCTGGCGCTGCTTCGATAACAAATACCTGTTTGCCTAAACGTTCAAATGCTGCCTTCAACTCATCCCATTGCTGACGCGCAGCGGTTTTATCGATCCTGCCGATATTGCCCTCCATAAAGGCATTCTTTACATCCTTGACCTCAAAATAGTCAGGTGGACACATTAAGATCGCAGTTGGCTCTCGCCGCGCTGGTATTGCGGCGAGATCAAGCGATTGGGCTTCTGCTAATGTGGTAATGACTCTTGCTGTCATGTTCACCTCCCTTTTGCACGCTCAATGATCGGCTTGAGTACGTCATGCATATTGGGATGGCCAATCTCTTGCAATTCGTAGCCAACACGACAACTGGGATGCTTGATATCAATAACGCGGCGTAGATCGATCGGTGTAGCAATCAACACTAGATCACACTCGATACGGTTGATAGTGTCGGCTAGATCACGCATCTGCTTAGCACCATAACCCATCGCAGGTAAGAGAGGGCCTATCAAGGGATACTGTTGAAATGTCTCAGCAATGCTACCTATTGTGTAGGAGCGTGGATCGATAATTTCACGTGCGCCATATTTCTCTGCTGCTAATATACCTGCGCCATACTTCATATTACCGTGTGTCAGTGTTGGCCCGTCTTCTACTACTAATACACGACTATTTCGAATTGCCGTATAGTCCTCTACTAGCAATGGCATTGCTGCATCAATAACTGTCGCAGTAGCATTTACACTACGTATGTTATGACGTACGGTAGTGATAGCCGCCCCATCGGCTGAATCTATCTTGTTGAGTATGATCACATCGGCACGACGTAGGTTAGCTTCACCAGGATAGTAGGTCAGTTCATGGCCAGGTCTATGTGGATCGGCTATAACAATCTCTAGATCGGAAACATAGAAGGGTAGATCATTGTTGCCACCATCCCATAAGATCACATCTGCTTCTGCTTCTGCCTGTCGTAAGATTGCTTCATAGTCTACACCTGCATAAATTACTCCACCATTAATAATATGTGGCTCGTACTCCTCCATCTCTTCAATTGTACAGTTGTGTGCCTTGAGATCTTCCAGTGAGGAGAAGCGCTGTACACGCTGTTTAGTAAGATCACCATAAGGCATAGGATGGCGTATTGCTACAACACGCAGGCCTGCCTCAATCAATAGCTTTACTACTCGTCGTGAAGTAGGACTCTTACCACAACCTGTGCGTACGGCGCAGACAGAGACGACCGGCTTACTCGACTTAAGCGCAGTCTGCTTACTACCTAACAAACGGAAATTGGCACCTTGTGCAGTTACTCTTGATGCTAGATGCATCACGTATTCATGCGAGACATCCGAATAGGAGAAGACCACTTCATCAATATCATGCTTCTTGATCAGCTCTTCCAGTTCCTCTTCAGGATGAATAGCAATACCTTCTGGATAAAGACTCCCTGCCAATTCAGCAGGATATTTGCGACCCTCGATATTTGGGATCTGTGTGGCAGTAAAGCCAATTACTTGATATTGCTGGCAATCGCGGAAAACTGTATTAAAATTGTGAAAATCCCGGCCAGCCGCCCCCATTATCAACACTTTCGTGCGACTCATAGATTCCTCCAAGTTGTCTTTTCAATAGATAGTTCAGAATTATTGGAAAGGGCGAAAGGGAAGACCAACCGCTACGTGAAGGCCGATATTCTACTACCGATACAAAGAAGGGAACGGGGATTTCCCATAAACTATTTTTTACATTGTTAATCAGGGTTTCAATCGATAGAGCATACGTGGAAATGGAATAGTCTCTCGCACATGCTCTAGACCACATAACCAGGCGACACAACGCTCTATACCCATACCAAAGCCTGCATGTGGTACACTACCATACTTGCGCAGATCTAAATACCAATCAAATGCCGTTTCCGGCAGATTATGTTCAGCAATACGTGTACGCAAACGCTCAAGCGAGGCCATACGTTGACCACCGCCTATAATCTCACCATAACCCTCAGGTGCTAACACATCTACACAGAGCGCTAGGTCAGGCCGCTCAGCATCTGTCTCCATATAGAAGGCCTTCACTTGGGCAGGATAACGATGCACCATTACCGGTTTATCAAACTTTTCTGAGATAAAAGTCTCATCAGGGGCGCCAAAATCGCCACCATATTCGAAATTGAGTCCGCCCTCCTGAAGCATACGGGCAGCCTCATCATAGTGTAGACGTGGGAAGGGTGCAGTGATTCCAGCAAGCTTGCTAGTATCACGCTCAAGCACCTTCAACTCCTCGCTACGGCGAGTCAGCACACGTTCCACAATAAAGCTGATAAAATCTTCGGCTAATACCATTATGTCATCTAGTTGGGCATATGCAACCTCTGGCTCAACCATCCAGAATTCTGTCAGATGGCGACGTGTCTTAGATTTCTCAGCACGGAAGGTGGGACCAAAACAGTAGACCTTGCCAAACGCCATTGCCGTAGCTTCATTGTAGAGTTGCCCAGACTGTGTTAGATAGGCTTTCTCATCATCGAAGTAGTTACACTCAAAGAGCGTAGTTGTGCCCTCACAAGCTGCCGGTGTAAAGATTGGTGTGTCACAAAGAGTAAAATCCCGCTCATCAAAGAAGTCACGTACTGCGCGTATTATTTCATGGCGTACTTTAAGAATAGCATGTTGACGACGTGAGCGTAGCCATAGATGACGATGATCCATTAAGAATTCTACGCCATGCTCTTTAGGTGTGATCGGATACTCTTCTGCAACATTAACGACTTTAAGATCAGTAATGTCGATCTCATAACCACTAGGAGCGCGCTCGTCGGCACGTGGACGCCCACGTACAATAATTGCTGATTCCTGAGTAAGCACTTCAAAGCTTTTCCAAACTTCCTCAGAGACCGATTTCTTAAAGACAACACCTTGAATTATCCCCGAACCATCGCGAATCTGGGGAAACATCAACTTTCCACTGGAACGTATATTGTAGAGCCAGCCCTTGAGCGTTATCTCTTCACCAACATGTTTAGCAACATCACAGATGTAGACTTGATCCATAATTTCCCGCTTCACCTCTCGAACATTCTCATCATAGCAAAATTGTGCATATCTCAGATAGCAACTGCGCGCGCCTGTTCGGCTAGTAATGTGCGCAACTCCGGGAACTGACCGAGCCGTTCCGCTGCCGCCAACGCAGTAGTCACTGCGCGCGGAATGTAAGGAACATAGACATTGTTCTTCATTACGGTAGTCTGATAGGCATATGTGCCGATCGCTTTAACAACACGTTGCACGGTCATCAACTCAAATTCACTACGCATCTCAACTTCCCAGGCTGCGGTTGCGCCTTGTTGCCGACAGGTAGTAACAAAATAGTGATAAAGCTCAGCGATCATCTCTTCATCAAGGGCAACATAGGGATCTCGCAATAGTGAAGCTAGATCGTAACTTTGCGGCCCCATACGGGCATCCTGATGATCAATGATATATTGACGCCCCTGCCAAAGCATAAGATTGCGTGAATGGAAGTCGCGATGACAAAGCAGCCGTGGTCGTGCTGCTAGGGTACTAGCAATCTCGCGTAGTTCCGCCATTAAGGCAGCTTCGCGCATAGTTGGTAGTAGTAGCTGCAAATAGCCTTGAAAATAGTGTTTGTAGAAGAATTCCAACTCCCACATCAGCTTCGCCTCATCAAAAGCGAGTTGTGCAGCACAACAATTTATCTCAATGGCGTGTGGCGTGGCAGCTTGAATACCAAAGATAAGATCGATTGCTTCACAATAGGCGCTACGATACTGCTCGGGCAAGGCCGTTTGTAGCCAATCCTGTAAACGTAGATCACCTAAGTCTTCAAGCAGGATAATGCCAAAATCACCACTAGCAGCAATAATGGCCGGCACCGGCAACTGAGCAGTAGCAAAAAGATTATTGACAACACAAAATGGGTGCTCGACAGCATCAAACCCTGTCTGATAGATTGCAGCAATAAGGGTCTGATCTGGAGTGTATAGACGAAAGTATTGACGCGTAGAGGCATCGCCAGTAAGGCGTGCTATCTTCTCGACTGCTAGTTGGCTCTGTTCGGTGCGCAAATAAAGTTCCAGACGGGACTCTCCATCAAGAGCAAAAAGCTCCTCTGTAGAGATTGTAGGTATATTAGGTTCAAGCATTAAAAGATACCGCTTTCTGTAGGCTGTGGCTGCTTAAGAATGATTTATCATACCAGCAGTAATGCCTCTGCGCCAAGTCGCCGATCAAAAATAGCGTATTATTGCTTATCCTTAGCACAACGAAAACCCAGCGTTAGATCGGCAGTTGTAACACCTACCCAATTACGTCTGGATGTAGTAACAACATCTGGGACATCCTTATAGGAACCACCCCGAATCACCCGTAACTCTTTAGCATTATCTATTCGGTTACCACCAGGATAGGCTTGTGGTTCAGAGTTAGTCCACTCCCAGACATTGCCACACATATCATAAACCCCGAAGGGGCTGCGGCCTTGAGTCAATAGACCCACCGGACGAGGACCATCTAGTCCTGTTGATTTGGTGTGGGCGCGTGTAGCATCCCACTGATTACCCCAAGGGTATAATTGATGTTCGACACCTGCTGCCGCTACTTCCCATTCTGCTTCCGTAGGTAGTCGTTTACCTGCCCATTTGGCATAGGCGCTGGCATCATTCCAATTGACTTCTGTTACTGGCAGCCGGCCATCACCCTTATACTTGCCACCCTGCCAAGAAGCAGGGGGTTTGTGACTAGTGGCAGCAAGAAACTTGGCATACTCCGCCTGCGTGACCTCATGAACATCTATACTAAAAGCACTAAGAGTTACCTTATGTTGAGGCCGATCATACTCAGTGCCATCGTTGCGACCAATGAAATACTCTCCAGCAGGAATATCGATCATTCCATCTACTACATCAGTAGTGCTGGGTGTAGTCGTAGCAGTTGGTGTTTCTGATGTGTTCGGCACTTCCGTAGTATTTCCTGGAGTAGTTTGTGGTTTTGGATCAAGTCCCTTACCAACTGCTGGAGTAGTTGCGGGTTGAGCTGGTGGAGCGGGCGTAGGTGTAGGTTGAGGAGATCTACCCAAGATAAACCAGCCTAACACTGCCATAACAACTAAAACACCGCCCCCAACCAGCATAGTCTTCTGGTTGACAGGAATCTCCAAACTCCCCAGCTTGATGCTGCTAGGTAATCCGCGACTTTGACGACTTTGACCAGCACCGCTAGCAGCAGCACCTATTTTGCCGCCTGTACGCATATTGGTGACATCCTGTTTGGCTGGCTTTTTATTAAGCAGATCAGCCAAATTTAGCCCTTCGCTGTCAGCGTCAAATTCATCATCATCGACTTTGCGTCTACTAGGCTTGGGAGGAGACACTTTAGCAGGCGGCGGCGTTATTGGTGGTTCTCGTTTAGGAGGTGTAGAGATCGCCGCATCAGCTTCAAATGATGGCACACCAGCACGAAACCCCATATTGCCAGCCGGTGCGCTGGCTTCTCCAGGTGGCGAGATAGGTAGATCAAATGGCTCAGGCGATGGCCCAGGAGATTCAAATTTAGTCTCTGGTAACGGTGCCGCCCAATCCTCCATTATCGGTTCAAAGGCTGGTGCTCCACCACCAGCAAAATGATCATTGACGGGTGGTGTCTCGACGGGAGGTTGATTTTGATAATTTGGCTTTGGTGGTGCTTCATGCAGGATCATTACCTGCGCATTATCGAACATCTCCCGCGTCAACACGATCTGATTGTGAGTTTGACAATGCGGACAGACGAAGCGATGGTTATATTCTACGAACGCTTTGCCGACATTGAGCATCAGCGTGTCACGCACTTCCTGCATACAACTGCAACAGAGACAGCAGAGTGTCCAACTTTGCTCAGAAATTTTAATAAGCGGGGAGGACATAGCTAAACGTCACGCTCCCTAGTGAATTTTTGGTGATGTTATATATTACCACAGAGAAGATATAGATCTCTGTCTGCTCTCTGGTAAAATATCAGACAACCTGTTCCAGCGCCTGTAATGAGAGCACGCCAGTTTCTACCATCTCCTTGGTAAGGACAAATTTTTTGATCTTGCGTTGGGACGGGAGGGTATAAAAAGCATCTAGCATAATCTTCTCTAATACCATACGTAGACCGCGCGCTCCTACTTTCAGTTCTAGTGTCTTGCGCGCCAGCGCTTCAACAGCCATATCAGCATAGGTCAGACGTATACCATCCAGTTCAAAGAGTGCCTGGTACTGTTTGAGAAGGGCATTTTTGGGTCGTGTCAAGATCTCTACAAGGGCAGCTTCATCAAGCTCATGAAGCGCGCTGACAACCGGTAGACGACCAACAAACTCTGGTATCATACCAAATTTAATCAGATCTTCTGGTTCGACATGAGCAAGAATATTAGATTTCACACTGAAGCGATGTTTGCTTACATCGGCTTGAAAACCAAGTGCTTTACCACCTAAACGCCGCTCTACCAGCTTCTCTAGACCAACAAAAGCGCCCCCACAAATAAAAAGGATATTGGTAGTATCAACCTTAACACGCTCCTGCTGGGGATAGCGACCACCCCGCGATTGTGGTACAAGCGCCTCAGTACCTTCAAGAATCTTTAAGAGTGACTGTTGTACACCTTCACCGGAAACATCTCGTGTCAGTGAGGGATTCTCGTCCTTGCGGGCAATCTTATCGATCTCGTCAATATAGACAATCCCTACCTGTGCGCGCTCAACATCGCCATTAGCGCTTTCTAGTAGTTTGGCAACAATATTCTCGACATCTTCACCAACATAGCCAGCCTCGGTAAGGGTAGTGGCATCTGCAATACAGAATGGTACATTGAGCATACGTGCAAGGGTTTGCGCCAGCAGAGTCTTGCCGGTACCGGTAGGACCGATTAACAAGACATTGCTCTTTTGCACCTCTACATCATCCTTCTTGTTAGTACGCCGCTTGCCCATCTCGACACGTTTGTAATGTTGATATACGGCCACCGCCAACCGCTTCTTGGTCTCTTCTTGCTGTACCACATACTGATCTAGCAGGCGTTTAATCTCTATAGGGGAAGGCAGCCCCGTGCGCCGCTCTTCAACCTCTTTGTGGTCATCAACAAGAATCTCATTGCAAATATTGATACACTCGTTGCAGATGTAGACCGATGGGCCGGCAATAAGCTTTTTCACTTCACGATTTGTTTTATGACAGAACGAACAGCGCGGAAATTCTTCCGTAGATCTCACGCTTGCCTCCTCAGAATATAGGGAAAGTGAAAAGCTCTTACTTATATACCTGCAGGACGGTTACTGCTTGGCATGCCTCCCATTCTAAAGCAACCTTTGCACTCATACAAGGGGTAGCTACAATCCTTTCTATCAGCCTCTTGCAAATGCTCACAAAATGGCGTACATTTCTCCTAACCTTCTTTCCTCCTATTAAATATAGGTGCGATTAATGGACCACTGGAATCTAATAGACAGTGGTAATAGACTAGGGCTTTTTACCAATAAGGAAAGAAAGTGGCGATAACAGTGGTTAACTAGCTTTTATCGCCGTAAGATATAAATCTTTATAAGGGTCCAGATTAAAAGGTGACAAGATTTTATGTATTGGGACAAGTTTGGCAACTTTATTTATTTTAGTTATTGAACTGCATAAAATAGACCGCTTAATTAGAAAAGCGTAGTGAGGGTTTGCAATGCCAAGCGAAGTAACTATGCACTATGAGATTCTTGAGGCAATTGAAAGCCTTGAAGCAATCCGGGATATCAAATCTTTCCATGATGGGCATTATAAATACGAATTAGATCTGGAAGTAACCGTCTATGGGCGCAACTACAACGGCAAGAAGGTAGGCCCATATGTACGTCTGCTCGATTATGAACCCAATGAGATCGTTGTACGTCAAGGCGACTGGGGCGGCAACACTTTTTATATTGTTGTACAGGGGCGAGTAGAAGTCTTTATTGAAGCTAATCAAGAAGTCAAACGGGTAGCCGAATTGGGTGTTGGGGCACAGTTTGGCGAGATGTCGATTCTAGCTGGCGTACCACGTAATGCTACGATCAAAGCCCATGCAGAAGAATCGGCACGGCTGCTTGAGGTACAACGTCCGGCATTGCGTTTACTACGCAAGCTGTCAAAATTTGGCGAGTCACTTGATAAGACCTACCGTTCGCATGGCCGTGATAACACGCTTAATATTCTTGGTCTAAAAGACAGATTAAACAAAGATCTAAGTAGCGAACTGGTAAAGGCTACACAATTCAAGGTGCTGGCCAAAAACCATGTGCTGTGTCGTGAGAGTGAGGTAATGGATCGACTCATCCTAATCAAAGAGGGATGGGTTAGCCGTACAATGAACACAGAGAAGCGCAACACGGCGCCGATTGTCACCGACTCGAATGGCGATAGTAATGGCAATGGTAATGGTACTAGCGAAGGTTTTATCGACTTTGTTGGTCCTGGTTACTGTTTTGGCAGCGAAGGAATTAAGGAGCGTGCCAACTGGCCTTATACTGTCACAGTGCTAGGACGCACCGAGGTATTGGAGATTGAACTTAACAAACTACGTAAAAATCCGGCGCTAGGCGATCTGATCCTACAAGAATTGGGACCTTATCAGATGCCTGGAACACCTGCCGAACCGGCGCCTGAGCATCGTGTTGCGCTACCTGCCAAACTGGCTCAGGATAAGATTCTTAACACAGGACTAGCAGATGCTACTAATCTACTAGTGATGGACATGGATCTATGTGTACGTTGTGGCAACTGCTCGCTTGCCTGCCATGAGATTCATGGCCAGTCACGGCTACTGCGGCGCGGTATACATGTACTGCGTCCTAAGGCGCCTGTACGTAATCATATTGATCAGAGTCTACTGGCCCCAGAAGTCTGCTTACATTGTAAAGATCCTGAGTGTCTAACTGGCTGTCCTACTGGAGCAATTGGACGTTTTCAAGCTGGTGAGGTTGATATCAATCCCGCCACCTGTATTGGCTGTGGTGATTGTGCAACACAATGTCCTTACAATGCCATCACAATGATCCCGCGCAAATCTCCGGCAACGGCAGCGCCCACTCGCTGGCAGCAGATCTTCAAGCTTGAGTCTGATCCTATGCCATCACGTGTAGAGCGTGCCGATGATCTAGTAGCAGTTAAGTGCAATCTCTGTAATAACACTACGCTCAATCCGAAAGGTGCCAAAGGGCATGCCTACAGTTGTGTAGAGAACTGTCCTACGGGTGCCTGTATACGTATCCATCCTACGGAATATTTCTCTGAGGTGAATCAGATACAGGGTCTTGCCTTTGCCAAACGCAATGGTACTAATATCTATGGTCGCGGTTTGATGAAAAAGGACCGTGGTAAACAGATTGTGCATCTATTTGGCATTCTGCTTATGGTCTTGATGTGTGGAATGACGGCCCTAGGTATTGCCCGTTTTGGGCTAGGACGACCGCTTCTCAACACAACCTGGTTTAACCTACGTTGGATCACTGGTATTGTTGGTCTACTCGGCATTATCTTTGTAATGCTCTACCCTATACGCCGACAGATCTTCAAGCGACGCGCAGGAGCATTACGTTACTGGATGATGGCGCATGCCTATGTTGGAGGAATCTCCGGTATACTGTTGTTGCTACATGGCGGCACAAGCTTAGGTGGACCATTAACAGCGGCATTAATGCTCTCATTCGATCTAGTAATACTTACTGGACTATTCGGTATTCTGATCTATTGGATAGGACCTCGTATGCTTACTCAGATCGAGGGTGAGCCGCTACTGATAGAAGATCTTACCGAAAGACGTTACGAACTCTACCAAGAGATCGCGGATCTTATCGAAACCGCACAGACATTAGAGATTAAGGAAATTATACGCAATCGTGTGGTGCCTAGATTTCTCTCACTTGGCTATCTATTACGCCAATACTTAATACGTGAAGATCTTTCTATGTTAATGGCAGCAGGGCGAGCAGAATTCAAAGACGAATTGAGTCGGTTAGATGGCTATGATCGCGCTGTGCTGGAGAAGGCCATTGAGGCAGCCACTACTTTGCGCCGTGTTGATGCACTCATCTATATACATCGTGCACTTAAGGTCTGGCTGCCACCGCATGTAGTTACGACTTCCGTAATGCTTGCGCTAATGTTAGTGCATATCTTCCAGGTAATCTATTATGCCTGGTTCTAAATTTTAGTAATATCTTGGGAAAACGTCTGAAAGGGATGTCATGTCTTCCGTCAGCAAGTTCATCATTAAAAGATTAGATCTATCTATTGACGATCTAGTCATCAATACTGAAGGTCTCACTATTGGTCGAGTGGTCGGCAACGATCTAGTGCTTAACCATCGTGCCGTCTCACGCACACATGCTGGTATAAAAGAGGTACAAGGTAGTTACTGGCTCTTTAACCTCTCTACATCCAATGGCACGTTGCTTAACGGTGAATTAGTCGATCGAGTGCAACTGACTGATGGTGATACGATCCAGATCGGGCCCTACGTCTTGCGTCCTTCAAGGTCCGGCGATGGTAGCCTGCTTATTGAAGTCCAACTCAACATGGATGTACGCCCTGTGCAGGGGGGGGCTTCGCAACCACTTGCCACTTCTGGTCTGGATATGGATGGCAAGACGGCATTGCTCTCTCCTATCTCGGCTTTGAAAGCATTAGGTGGGTCTGGCACACGCCGGCTAGGTATGACGGGTCTGCTCAGCCAGATGCTTCCTCAGCTTGATGAACAAGCGCTAAAGGTCTTTTGGGATAAACGTAAGCGCGAGGCTGGCAAGATTACCGAAAAGACCCCGCTACATCCTAAGGAAAAGAACCGTGTTGGTAAGGAGCAGTTCAACTGGGTGCCAACCACGGATCTAGTACGTCCCTGGCCAGTCGGTTTTCTTACTACTGGCTCACTTGTTATCATCCTATTCTCGATCTTAGGTTACTTTGTCTGGGATGAATTCTTCTCGCCTGGTCCTATCTCTGCCGCTCATACAATGAATATGACTGCCTTTAGTGTAAGCAAGGCGGCTACATTTGCTTCCAATCGCCCCGCCGCCGGTAATTGTAATAGCTGCCATGTGGCAGTGGGTGATATGCAGAACCAGTGTCTTGAGTGCCATACTACCAAACACTTTGATGCAACTATTTCAAAAGCTCATCAGAAGGTTGGTATTACTTGCACACAATGTCATGATGAGCATAAGGGAGAGAGTTTTAAGCCTGGTTCAGTGGCACGTAGTATGTGTATAACCTGCCACCGCGACAATATGGTGGTCAATGGTGTCAAACTAAAGACACCACATGGTGGTACACTTGGTTATCCCGTAGTAGATGGCAAATGGGAATGGACTAATCCAATCAATAGTCGTATGGTGATACCTGCGGATGCTGAGACTCCTCGCGCCAAGTTCCATTTCGTGCATCTGGCAGGGCGCAAAGAAGGGCGTGCACGCTGTACCGATTGCCACGAGAGTTTTAACACTGAAGAAGAGACTAAGAAAGTCAACCAGAACAAATGCGCAGCCTGTCATGGTGTCAATTTCGGTGATCCAGCACTGCGCATTCCTCAAACTACTAATAGTAACTCAAAAGAAATAAACGATTTCATTGCCGCAGTCGATAAGAAAGCAGTAGGACCAGACTGCTACACTTGCCATGCGCAGCATGGTGAATCTAAGGAATTAATGGCAGTACTGCGACCGCTGGGCGGAATCGATCGGTTACGCCAACAAGAGACCGCGCCAGAAACCTTCGTGGGCAAAGAAGGCGGTGGTGGTCGTGGCGGTACAAAATGGAATTGGGATTCAGTTACCAAACGTTTTGGTGGTATGTCTTTTATCGGTTGGGCAACAATGCTGAGTATCCTACCATTGGCTGCTTTCGGCTTCTTGGCAATCGATACTATGCGGCGGCGGCGCTTCCAGAATTCGATATCAGGACGACTAGGTGCAGTCCAGTTTATTCAAAAACCGAAAGTTGTCTCTGAAGAACGGCCTTATCCACATCCAGTTATTAACACTACTACTTGCATAGGCTGTCATGCTTGTGTTGATGCCTGTCCACATGATGTGCTGGCGATTGTCAATGGTGTAGCTGCCGCAGTGGCACCTGATCAGTGTATGGAGGATACCGGCTGTCAGGTTGAATGTCCCACCGTGCCGAAGTCGTGCATTGTTGTTAACACCAAGAAAGTTATTAAAGAGAAAGAGAACCCACACCGCGACGGTAATTTTGAAACCAATGTGAAAGGCGTCTACCTGATCGGCGATGTCTCTGGCGTACCACTTATCAAGAACGCTATCAATGAGGGTAAGAAAGTTATTCAGACAATTGCTGAGGATCTTAAAACAAAGGGGCGTGCACCTGAGGCTGAGTATGATGTCGCAATTATTGGTATAGGACCGGGCGGTCTATCTGCTACCGCATTAGCCAAACAGATGGGGCTTAGCTATGTCGCCATTGAGCAAGAGATGATAGCCAGTACAATTCAGAAATATCCTGCTGGCAAATATGTCTTCTTTAAACCGGATGGACCTACTGATGGTGGTATTACCCTGCTTGATGATATTGGCGGTATTAAAGAGCCACTGATTGATTCCTGGATGGATACAATACGCGACTTAGACCTCAAGATTAATGAGTATGAGAGCTGTAAAGCAGTAAAACCTGAGAATGGTATCTTTACTATTACTACTGAATCGGCGAGATCTGGTGAGCTAAGAGATTACAAGACTCGCAAAGTAATTCTTGGCATTGGCAATAGCGGTGAGCCAATGACATTAGGTGTGCCTGGTGAGGATCTACGTATTGTTGCTCCCGATGGTCAGAGTATACCTAAAGTCTTTTATCGTCTCCTCGATCCCGATCGTTTTCAGAACAAGAAGATCATTGTAGTAGGAGCAGGCAATTCAGCCGTCGAGGCAGCAGTTGACCTAGTCGGTGAGCGCCAGGACGATGGCACTGTGAAATTTACTCGTAATAATGAGGTTACACTGATTATCCGTTCTGATTTTAAGAGCGACTTAAAACTAGGCAATAAGATGCAAGCCTATTACGCGATCGACCAGGGTCGTATTAAAGTCTTCTTCCGTTGCGCAATAAAAGAGATACGAGAGCGCGAAGTAGCAATTATGGATGTACGCTCTAAGAAAGAGAAGGCAGTACTTGAGAACGATTATGTGATCGCGCTTATCGGTGGCAAGAAGCCAACAGATTTCCTTAAGACGATCGGTATCAAGATTGGTAAAGATAAATAGCCATGAAAGATCTCGAAAGCTGGTTCGAACCACAACTAGCACATGCGGCAACACTGCCGGCGCGTTACTATATCGATCCAGATATTCTGGTACGCGAACAGGAGTCGATCTTTGGCCATACTTGGCAACTTATTGGACACCTTGATCAAGTAGCCCAGCCAGGTGATTTCTTTACAACTAAACTGTTTAATGAACCACTGCTGATCGTGCGTGGGCAGGACGATGAACTGCGTGGCTTCTACAATGTCTGTCGTCATCGTGCCGGGCCTGTAGCAGTCGATCAGGGCAACTGTCAACGTCTACAGTGTCGCTACCATGGTTGGACCTATGGTTTGGATGGTCGTGTGCTTGGGATGCCTGAATTCGATGGCGTAGAAGGTTGTGTGAAAACTGATATTGGGCTTGTACCAATTGCTGTTGCCACTTGGCAGCAACTTGTTTTTATTAGCCTGATGCGTGACATCGCACCGCTTAGTACTTTTTTAGAGCCAATACCAGATCAGGTAGCACATCTACCACTCAAGCGTATGCAACTGGCAGCGCGTCGTGATTATATTGTTGGATGCAATTGGAAAGTTTATGTAGACAACTACCTAGAAGGTTACCATATTCCTATTGTACATCCTGAATTGTTCCGCGCCCTAGATTATAGCAACTATCGGGTTGACACCTATCGCTACTGCTCGTCGCAACATTCTCCTATCAATAAGCAGAGCGAAAAGAACTCTGGCTGCTTGGCTCAATTGTATTATAACAATGCTATAGAGGCTGAAGCTTACTATTACTGGATTTTTCCCAATCTGATGATCAATGTCTATCCAGACAACTATTCAACTAACCTGATCCTGCCACTCGATCACCAACGTACGCTGACAATATTCGAATGGTACTATGCAGATATCGAAAGTGAAGAGGCGCGTACACGCATTGCGCGTATGATCGAGTTTAGTGATGCAGTACAACAAGAAGATATCAGTATCTGTGAAGCAGTACAGCGCGGTCTACGTTCGCGTAGCTACAATCGTGGTCGTTATTCGGTCAAGCGCGAGAATGGAGTACACCACTTTCATTCATTGCTGCACGAGTTTCTATATAAGCAAGCAGACACCGCTACTTTAACGATGCAAAAGTGAGAGCCTTGCTCTTATTGCTAATATTATCATTAAAGTTAATACGCAGAGTATTGCAAAAAGATCGCCAACAGTTGAGTAGACTGTCGTAACGCCTTTTGTAGGAATACGACAAACCATCACACGATCACTAGAATTGAAATAGTTCATAGCAGCCAAAACATTACCTTGATAATCGGTAGCAAGAGAAAGTCCTCGGCTTGTCTGTCGTACTAACGAAAATCCATTCTCAATAGCACGAAAAGTTGCCATACGAGTATGTAAAGGAGTAATCTCTGGCCAATCCAGTGCTGGCACTACCATAAGATCTGTCGCTTGTCTACTTGCTTGCTGTATAAACCTATGAAAATCCATATCGTAACAGATGGTCTGTGAGATTCGCCCATGAATCGTATCTAAAGATCTAATAATGCTATCTCCGCCAGTTTCTGGATCACCTGGTATGGGATTTGATTTGCAATAGGTAGCAACGATCTCTCCTTTTGGATCTATCGTAATAGCTTTGTTTTCCATTAACTTTTGGCCTGGTGTAAAGACCGCTAGTGCCATTACTAGATAGATTTCTCTGCTACGCGCTAAGTTACGCCCACGCTCGATCAATACAGGTTCGTCTATCTTGAAAGTAAGACCATTTAGCTCCGCCCATAAAATAATTTGTGCGCTTGCTTGTGCCTCACGTTCACTTAATGAGAACAATGTATCATGCAGTGGGTGGGTACGCGCACGCATTGTTTCCATATCAAACTGATGTACATCTTGACCAATATAATCCCAAATATCCGAAGCATTGCCAGGATCCACACTAATGGAGGCAACACGTACGGTAGCAGATTGAGGCGGAAAAAATGCTAATCGCATTCCACCCCAGAGCAAAACAAGAAAAAGCACCAAACTATAAGTTAATACTGCTTTAGCGATCTTAGGCCAAGCAAAATTTTGTCCCCAAGCCCAATTGATTAATGAAGCAAACCATACAACTAAAAATGTTATACCACTAAGACCAGTGATAGAGAGCAACTGAAGCAATGGCAGATTACCGTATTGAGTATAAGCAATCGAACCCCAACTGCCATAGTGGCCTATTAAAGAGTTTAGATATTCCATTGCAGTCCAAGCCAATGGTAAAACTAATGTAGCAGTAACACCAGGTAATTTAGCTGATAATAAACGATCCAAAAGATAAGGAATAAATCGGAAACCGCCGTAAACCAAGGCAACAATATATAAATTAATGAAGGGTATAGGAAAAGTGTCTTGCAATTGTATCAAAACAATCAAAACCAGTGTCAGGTAACAGGCCACTAGCCCACGCAAGAGTTGTTGACTACTAACAAAGCGGGCCATAAATATTGGTCCAACCCAAGCAGCAACAGGAATATCCCATCGACCATTGACAAAAAAAAGTAATCCTGCAGCAATCAATAGCAGTAGAAAAGATCTGATCGTGGTATGCTGCCTTGAGTTTGTAGCGATTTTTACATTGCTTTCATTATCACAGGAGGATTCTTGAAGTTTGGCAACCATAATTAATCTTCCTTTATGTGCTAGTCTAAATACTAGGAACTGCTTTTCTGAAACTGTCTGGCAGCAATTAGAATCATTAATAAGCCCCCTACCAACATTATTAGCGCATTTAGCCATAAGTGATGAAACTCGGCGCCACGCAATATAATGCCTCGCACAATCTCTATATAGTAGGTGAGTGGGAAAATCCTTGAGATCCATTGAAAAACTACGGGCATACTATCTACTTCAAAAATATAGCCGGAGAGAAATACTGAAGGTAGTTGCAATATAGAGATAAGCTGTAGAGCCTCTGGAACCGTTCTCGCTTTTGTAGAAAATACTAATCCTATGCCTAAATTGAGTAGTAGAAAAGGTATTGTGAACAACAACAACAAAAGAAAGTTGCCTCGCATAGGCACTCCAAACACAAAGAAAGCTAACAAAAAAGCCTCCATCTGCATCACCAAGCCTAAAATACAGTATGGAAGCAGCTTGCCCAACATTAAACCAACTGGATTGATAGGCGTCAAATACAATTGATCCAGCGTCCCTTTTTCACGCTCTCCTACAATTGCCGTAACAATCCCATACATAAATGTGAATCCTAGCTCCAGCGCAATGGCGCTAGGAATAATAAAATTTGCCGTACGAGTATCAGGATTGAAGAGTACCTTATGCAAGGCTTGAAATCGGTTTGCTGCTCGTATTGATGGCGCATTATCAAGAATGTTATTGAGCGACTCTCTTAACATAACCGTATCAGACACGCTAATTGCTACTGTTGTTACAGTAGAGTTTGAGCCATCAACCAGTACTAACACATCTGCTCTGCTACCTTCTAATGAATGACGAGCATAATTTGCTGGAATTTTTATACCTACCCTGGCTCTACCAGAAACAATCGCCTCTTGTAGCTGCTCATCAGAATAGACCATGTTAACAATGTTAAAGGTATCAGTATTAACGAAACGCTGGATCAACTCGCGACTCTCTTGAGTACGGGATAGATCATAAACCACCGTTCTTATTTGCCGCACATTTGTCTCTATCGCCAACCCGATCAATACCAATCTGATGATCAAGAAAAACAAAACTAGCGCCATAGTGCGCATATCGCGAGAAATATGTATAAACTCTTTCCTCAATATCGGAAGCATGCTTGAGTATATAGAGCGCATACGGTAGTTGCGACGTTGAGGTGATGACTTTGTCTGAATATCATCATCAACATCAGCGGTTGTCTCTACTCTCTGTTTACCCTCTTTTTCAGCACTATTATTGGTAAGTGAAACAAAGACATCTTCTAGTGATGGTTTAATATATTGTATAAATGGATTACCAAAGCCAGCATTAACTAGGTCGGCAGCAAGTCGCTCGACGCGTTTGGAAGCATCCATCAAAACATGCATAGATTGTCCAAAAATCGTTGCCTCAAATATGTAAGGTAGATCTTTGACAAACATCAGTGCCGAAGAGATAGATTTGCAAGTGATCTCCAATCTTACCGTACCTGGTGGTGTGATCGTAGGCATCACTTTTAGCTCGTCGGGTGTGCCACAAGCAATCAATTTAGAAAAGTAGATGTAAGATACCCGTCCACATCTCTCCGCCTCATCCATGTAATGGGTAGTTACAAAAAATGTGATCTGCTCTTGTCCTGCCAATCTAAATAACAGATCCCACAATTGTCGCCGTGCAACAGGATCGATTCCTGCTGTCGGCTCATCCAGAAAAACTACTTCGGGTTTATGTATAATGGTACAGGCGAGTGCAAGTCGCTGTTTCAATCCTCCTGACAACTCTCTAGTGCGACGATCAACATAGTCTTGCAACCCCAGGAACATAATCAACTCTTCTTTGCGTTGTTGTAGGTACTCTGGGCCCAGTCCATAAATATTACCGTAAAAATCCATATTTTCGCTGACAGTGAGATCTTTATAGAGACTGAATTGCTGTGGCATATAACCTATATGTTCCTTGATCGTCTCGCTATCCTTGATAATATCTAAGCCCAGAATATAGCCCTTCCCCGACGAAGGTTTAATTATTCCACATAGTGTTTTTATCAGCGTGGTTTTGCCAGAGCCATTTGGTCCTAAGAAAGCAAAGATCTCTCCCTTTGGCACAATAAAGGTCACTTTATTGACAGCAGTAAATTTACCGTATTTTATTGTTAAATTTTTCACTGCAATGGCTGCACTCTGCATCAAGGCTCCTTTATCTGTAGGGTTACACTCGCTGCCATACCAGGTTTTAGTACCCCTTCTTTATCTGTTAACTGGATCTTAATGCCAAAGACCTGATACTCCCGATCTTTGCGTGTCTGTATATTACGTGGAATAAATTCGCCAGCCGCAGAGATCTGTATTACCTGACCAGCAAAACTTCGATCTGGAAAGGTATCGATCTTAACAGCAACTGGCTGACCGATATGGATTGCTCCTAGATCTGTTTCTGGAGCGTATATACGCACCCAAAGCTGGTTTTCTTCTAAAAGCCTCAATACCGCTTTATCAGCCGGTACAATATCGCCAGGTCGTACACTAATCACTTCTATCAAGCCATCTACAGAAGCTTTTACTTGTATATCATCGATCAGAACCTGTAATTTCCTCAGTTCCGCTTCGACTTCCAGCAGTTCTGCTTGAGCGGCTTCAATCTCTTCGTGACGTGTTCCTATACGTAATATTTTGGCTTTTAGCAGTGCTTCTTGATAGTCCTGCTCAGCAGCATTGATATCTTCTTGGCGATTTCCCGCTTTTAGTAAAGAGAGTTTCTGACGCAGGTTTTCGACACGTGCTTGCGCTAATTCAACTCTGCTTTGCGCATCATCATAGGTTTGTCTAGAAGTATAACCATTAGTATAAACCTGTTTAATCCTTGCGAAACTAGCCTGTGC
The DNA here is from genome assembly GCA_040758525.1 of Acidobacteriota bacterium. Taxonomy (GTDB): domain Bacteria; phylum Acidobacteriota; class Blastocatellia; order Chloracidobacteriales; family JADJPF01; genus JBFLVQ01. The sequence goes on along the minus strand of JBFLVQ010000041.1, from coordinate 6,530 downwards.
GCTTTGTAACTCTGCCAAACCAGCATTTAACTCAGCTTCAGCTTGGGCAATCTCTTCTGGGCGTGCACCATTACGCATTGCTGTAAGAATAGCCTGCCTTTTTAAGGCAGCGGTCTCAGCAGCGGCTACCTCTTCAGGAAGATTACCATTCTTCAGTTTCGTCAACTTGGCAGTTGCCTTCTTTATACGTGCAATCAACAGTTCCTGCTGTGCCTTTAATTCAGCATCATCAAAACGGATCAATGGTTGGTCTTTCTTAACAAACTGGCCTTCTTGAACCAATATTTCCTTAACACGTCCACCTACTTTTGAACCAATCTCTACTTCATGCACTTCTACTATACCTGAATAGCTTAATCGCTTATCTGGCACTAGTAATCTAGGTATGAACATATATAAAAGGCCAACCAGTAAGAGCAGTGAAATGAGTAGCGAGACTCTTTTAAGCAGCTTGCCCAAATTGCGCGGTTGCCGCTGCGGTATTGGTGTTGCCACACAGACACAATTGCGACCAGTCTTTTTAGCTCTATAAAGAGTCTCATCAGCTTTATTAAGCAACTCATCACTAGTAACACCAGCAGTTGGGAATTGCGCAACACCTACACTGATGGTAATGGTCTGTGCGCAGCCAAGCGTAGAGAAATCGATTGTCTCAATCGTCTTTCTCAATTTTTCTGCTACCTTTATGGCTGCTTCGGCCTCTGTCTCAGGCAATAAGACAAGAAATTGTCGGTTGGTATAGCGAGTGGCAATATTATAGAGAAGTAGCTCTTTAACCAATATCTCACCAATTCTGCGTAGTAAAGCATCGGTGACTTTGGTGTCATAGATCTCACTGAGAGTCTGAAAAAAGTCTATCTCGATAAGCAGCAAGCTAAAGGGCCGTTGATGAGTTTTACCAATTGAGACCAATTTATTGATCTCTTGGCGAGCATAATTATGATTCCACAATCCTGTTAGAGCATCACGAGTAACCTGCTGATAAAGCCGTTCCTGATAAAGATTATCTAATTGATCTTTTATTTCAAATTTCAGTATTGTGTTGCCAATCCTGATCTTGTCGCCATTCTTCAGTTCAATCTCATCGCTTGAGACACGCTGATCATTTATGTAAGTACCATTCTTACTGTTTAGATCACTAACAGCAACATAATATTCATTGGAAGCGCCTATCTGATGTTTGAAGAAGAGTGCATGACGACGCGAGGCCATCTCATCATCAAGCTGTACATCACTAACCGGCTCACCTTCCTGTGCAATACCTTTACGACCAAGCACTGTTTCGTTCTTGTCTAACTGTATGACATAACCAAAATCATTTCCCTCAATTACTGTCAAAACAAAGTAGAGACCTGTGACCTTCTCTGCTTCGCGCAGATCTACAATCATGGTCTCATTGTTAAAAGGCTTATATTCTGCCATTGGCCGCTCCTTATATCTGCAGAAGTGCTAACCATAGAGGTCACATTGTGATATGACCTCTATGGATTTCAGCTCTGCTATACAACTTAGTAGATAAATCGAAAACCAAATTGCAGCCGCCGGGGTGCGAATGCACCACGAAAACGATCTGGTGAAGTAATAAAGCGACCATCCTGCTGCTGCGGGAGAATGAAGCGTCCTTGTTGATCAGGAGGAAAGACGGGATCAATGTCGCTGATATTAACACGATTAAACAGATTAAATGCCTCTAACGTAAATTGGAAAGAGGAATTCTCGTTTAACTTGATAGCACGTGTAAGACGCAAATCAACATTTGCAAATCCCGGTGTAATACCGGTATTACGACCTATTCCTAAAGGTCGATCTCCGGCAGGTGAATCACCATCACGATTGAGATCAATACCGGCAAGCAGGTTGTATGGTCTACCCGACTCTAGGGTTACGATTGTCGAAAGCTGGAAGTCGCGTAGCAAAGGATTCTTGGTATAACTCAACTCCCAAACACCAGAAGTAACAAACCGATTACGCACATCTTGTATGGAAAGACCACGCTCACTTCTAATATCCAAAGAGTTATTGGGAGTCGAAATCGGCAGGTTAGGGTTAATATCGACAAAGTTATCGATAATCTTTGAGAAAGTGTAGAAAATAGATATCCCTACTCTATTGGTAAAGCGCCGCTCGAAGCCCAGCGTCAAGCCATGATAATAACTATCGTAAGCCGACTCAAACTCAAGAATACTGCCTTTTGAAGGATCTACACGTCCTATCAAGGCGCTTTCCAAAGGATCGTTGGTGGGACGCACAATAGGATTTATTTCCCGTATTGCAAGTAATCTAAGACCACGCACAAAATTGTACTTGGCAGAGATCACATTGTTTTTGCCCAATTCGTAGTCAAGTCCAAAATTCCCTTGTTGCGTATAACTACTGCGTAGATTGGGATCGAAGGTGACTTGTTGACCCAATTGTGGTTGTACTGTCACACCTGCAGGTACTTGCTCTGATTCGGGGAAACGGTGTCCACGTAGTGAGAATGGGATTATTGAGAAAGGAAATGGAAGTACCACAATATTGCGACTGGCCGGTTGAACGATAAATACTGAGCCATTTAATTGTGCTGCAAAAAAGATTCCATAAGCACCATGTATATTTAAGTTTGGTAACCTACCTGGTCGGTATGCAAAAGCAATACGAGGGCTGAGATTACCATCATTTTTTGGCGCGAAGCGAGTCCTATCTACGTCATAACGCAATCCGGCTTTAAGCAGCAAATTTGGCCGCACCCTAATATCGTCCTGGACAAAAACACCTAACATCTTGGTAGGCGCAGTCATATTCGAGAACGGTTGGAAGCCTTGAAAATAGATGAAAGGTAATCCTAGGTCGGCTAGTGGCAAATTGGCAGGAAAGCCTGGTGCCATACTCGGCAAGATTCCTGCCAATACAGTAAGAAAATCGCGCTGTGCCTTGGTGCGCAAACTAGGATCTAAAGCCTGTAATGAACTGAGAACTGGCAAGCCTGGTATACCAGCAAGCTCTCCAAAGTCAATGGGAGTAAAACTGGCTATGCCACCAGCCACCAAGGGGACACGCCCACGCGATTTTATGTAGATAAAGTCTGCACCAAATTTTAGCTGGTTTATGCCTCTTTGTAGTGAAACGTTGTTTAAGATCTGATAGGTATCCAAGTTACGGGGCTGAGGAAGAAAATCGCCTCGACCTATTCGCACATTTCCCTCAGGCGCCAGAATACCCACCCCAACCTCATCTATTACAGGCGTTAAACGCTGCCGCCGTCGGCTATAGAGAAAGCGGGTTTCATTGATCAGCCTAAGACCAGAATTAATGTAAGTGTTGTTGAGAGCAAGAGAATTGTCAGCAAGATCCTGTATACCGCCTACCGATTCTCCTATTAGCGCACCAAAAGGCTCAAATGCGCTGTTAAATGCGCCTCCGTAGTTGTAACGCAAAGCCAGTTGGTTATCTGGTCTGAGACGAAAATCGACACGGCCTAGTACATTTGTACCACTAATGCCTACTGGTATTGGTCCATTGCTAAGTTGAAAACCTTGATTGCGCGCTGCCCGTACCGTAGCATCACTAATTGTCACAATATTATTCTGTTTTACAGAAAGACGTTCAAAGGAGGTGAAAAAGAATGCCTTATCCTGTTTAATCGGACCACTCAAAGTAGCGCCAAATTGATATTGGCGAAATGGCGGCTCAAAACTAGCAAATGGCTCACGCGCACTGATCTCATCATTACGTATGAAAAAGAAGGTGGTGCCGTGAAATTGATTGCCACCCCCCTTAGTCACTATGTTGATAACACCTCCTAATGCTCGACCAAATTCGGCAGAATAGCCATCGGATACTACCTGAAATTCTTGCACAGCATCCTGACTGAAAGTGGAACGGACTGTTCCAGCGCCTAAATCATTATTGTCCAATCCATCAATAGTGAGACTGTTCTGTCGAGCCGGTTGACCATTAAACGACAGTCCTGAAGTTGCACCAGCACCCTGTACAGGTAAGCGATCTGGTGTCACACGTGGCGAAGTGAGAGAAAAATCCAAAAAATTACGCTGATTGATCGGTAAATTACTAATCAATCCAACATCTATATTTCTACTACTCTCAGTTCTGCCTTCTAGGAACAGACCATTACCAGTCACTTCGATAACATCACTAAGCGCACCCAGGCTAAGAAGTATTTCTGTTCGTGTTGTAATACCAAGCTCTAGATCAAGCCTCAGCAGGCTTGCTTTGAAGCCTTCCGCAGTGGCCTTCAGTTCATAACTGCCAGGTGGCAATTGGGGAATGGAAAACTCTCCTATCTCGCTGGTCACGGCTTCGCGTGTAAGGTTAGTACTTAAATTTTTCGCCATAACCACAGCTCCAGATACTCTACCACCTTGCTGATCACTTACTGTGCCGGAAATTGTTCCGGTAGTCGAACTAGCCTGTGCAATAACCCTCGCCTGCGTGCCTAAACAGAGGATTATTGCTACTAAACCAACTCCGTATAATAGAAATCGCCTAGTCTGGGACATTCTCTCCTCCTCAGATTTAATAGAAAAGCAACGCTATTTGCGACCTAAGTAGTAAGACTGTACATATTACTGACTATCCCTGGGCAACCCTTTGAGTGCGTTTTCAATACTCTTCTCTAGATCACAAAGCGGATAGATCTCATACCTAATGTAGTTATTCCAGGGAAACTCTTGTAATGCAGCATCCAACGCTTCATGTGACGAGTAGTTTACAATTGAGATACAGCCATTCTTACTAAAATCAAGAAAGGAGAAGAGTGCTTCAATCTCACCAGTCTCTTTATGTTTCCTAATCCATTGCTGACTCTCTGTGAGTAAAGAAGCAATTTTCTGCACAGAAAGGTTATTATCTATTGGTTTGGAAATAACTAAAAATTTCATTTGCCCCTCCAAAGTTATAAGTTAACCACAAAGCACACACTTTCACGCCATTAAGTACACGTTTGGCTGGTGTGTTTCTTTATGTTCCTTTATGGAAATTCTACGGACTTGAACTTTCTGCTGCCTGTATTGCTAGGTTACTATTAACTTACTGATTTATAAGCATAGGCGAAACCCTATGCAAGCGCAAGTAGCATTATGGAATACCCTTGCCAGGCAAAGCAATTGCCGAAGCAGGTAGCTGTTGATCAAGCAGCTTCTGTAGTTCTCGCGCTAGTATTTCTACATTAGGTTTAGTCAACATAGTGTAATGAGTAGCAGGAAGATAATAGACCTGTACCGGCAGTGTAGTAAATTTGTGCCAACCTAAATCTCCTTCCTCATCACTAGCCACTGACATACCAGCCCGGAACAGCACTATGGAAAAGGGACCGGCAGGAGGATAATAATTGGCTAGAGATTGTAAATTGGCCTGGAAAACCTCAAATAAACGCTGCAATTGTGCGATCTCTAAATATGATGGTAATAGATTGGCACCTTGAGCCTGTTCAAGGATAAATTCGAGTTTGGCAGTTGAACTTAAGTGCTCGATCTGTTGCCAGGATAAATCTAGTGACCCACCCCAAAGGCCGCCTAAATCTTTAGCAAATGATATCATTAATTCTGTTTCGTTAATGGGTGTAACAACAGATGTCGGCGCCCAAGTGTCGAATAGCACTAGAGTGCTTAATTGCTCACCCAATTCAAATAATTGACGAGCAATTTCAAAAGCGACTACTCCTCCAAAAGACCATCCTGCTAAAGTATAAGGACCATGTGGTTGAACTGTGCGAATAGCTTCTATATAACAGGCTGCCATTACATCAATCGTGCTATAGGGTTGCGCTACATCATCAATACCTTTTGCTTGCAATGCATAAAAAGGCTGGTCATTCCCCAAATAGTGTGCCAATTCTAGATAGCAAAAGACATTGCCGCCGATTGGATGTATAGAGAAAATTGGCCTGCGTAGACCTTTTGTTTGAATGCTAACCAATGGTGACCATTGTTGAGCAAATGATTGCTTGCATAAGTGCACAGCTAATTGCTCTATGGTTGACTCTTGAAAAAGTGTCTGTAGCGGTAAACGTCGGTTAAAGAGTTGTTGCAATCGACTCATTAAGCGAACCGCTAAAAGCGAATGCCCTCCTAGTTCAAAAAAGCTATCTTTAACACCAATTGGATAGACTTCCAGAATCTCCTCCCAAATTCGCACAAGTTGAAATTCCAGTTGATTGCGTGGCGGTATAAAACTTTTAATAATCTTAGTATGCAGTTTAGCTGGGACAGGCAAACTACCTTTGTCTATCTTGCCATTCGCGGTCAATGGAATACTACCTAACGTAACATAAGCCGCTGGCAGCATATAATAGGGAAGTTGCTCCGCCAAAAAGCTGTCTAGTTCAGTATTAGAAATCTGCTCAGGCGATTTACAAACAATATAAGCGATAATCTGTTTCTCGCCAGGTCTATCCTCACGCGCTAATACCACACATTCCTGTAAGCCAGGATATTCCAATAGTGCAGCCTCTATCTCGCCTAACTCGATACGAAATCCTCGCACCTTCACCTGCTCATCTATTCTTCCAATAAACTCTATGTTCCCATCTG
>JBFLVQ010000040.1:0-28177 GCA_040758525.1 Acidobacteriota bacterium | reverse complement strand
CACAATTGCGATTGCAATAAGGACCATCCATCTGATTCTTGTGTATTCAATTAACACGATCGGCTTTTTAATATTCTTATATATCAACATAGCATTCTCTCCTCGGTTTGAAATCTCCATAATGGCATGGGTACTGCAGGTTATGAAGCATCATTAAATGCATACATTCATGGATACTATTCCCACAGTCTCTCAGTTTTTGAAGGGTTAACTAATAATTTTGCTCCCATTGATATTCATAATCTTTTAGTCAATAAGATAGCAAATGAAATGCCATTGATTTAGAGAGTCCCTGGCAGCCTAATATAGTTAATGATCACAAGCAATTAAAAGTAGTTATGACCCTTAGATAGAGAACTGCTATCTCGATAAAAATCCGAAAAAATGGAATTGATCTTTAGGAATCAAAATAGTTGCCTATCAATCCCGTTGAGCGGTAATAGACCTTTGATATTTAAGTGTATTGCTTAATTTTTGGACGTCGTGTTTAGTAGAGTGCGAACCTGCTCCACTGCTCCTGTGCGCCCGCCAGCCGCATCGTCAGCATTTATTACTGCATTGACTGCCCACCATAGGGTTACTTCATCATTCAATCTCTTGGCAACCGTTGCCAACTGCACATAAACCCATGGCAAGATGTCAGCGCGCCGTATGGGACGGAGTAATGCTGCCTGTATATAAGGCTTGGCTTCATCCTCCTTATGCTGTTCTAGCAGAGATTGAGCTAGGCCGTATTCCAGCATAAAGCCTAGACTATATCGATCTCGTTCTGGTATCTGTGCCAAAGCGTCCTTAAATTCTTTGTATGCCTCTGCAACCTGGCCTTGTGATAGTTTTAGATCGCCGCGCGTATAGGGGAGCAACGCCGTCGCTTCTGCACGATACTCTGGCGTCCAGCGCAGTATTAAGAAATGTGGGTCGAGCATAATTGTCTTGACGGCGAGTCCGACTCGCCAGCTAAATTGAGTGTGTGGACCATTCACCTCGACTGTGCGCACTAAACGCCGGCCATTGCTGCCAATTGCCTCCACTTCGATTGTGGCCTGATAATAAGGGGTTGGTTGTGTGATCGTACCGCGCACGACGGCGCCGTCCTGCTTCCAAGTCAATTGCCAGTCAGGCACGCCCATACGTTCGAGCCATTGATCATAAAACCATTTGAGGTTTTGACCTGCGCCGCCTTCTATTGCTTGCAGAAACTCTTCCCAGGTAATCCGTTGAAATGCTCGCTGTCGGATAAAACCTTGCAGGATACGGCTAAACACTTTCCGGCCTAGCGTTCGTGAGAGCATATCCCAGACAAGCATTCCCTTGGTGTTTGCCATACGCCGACTCAGGAAACCGTCCTCAAGTGGAAGATCGGAAAGTCGATGATCTAGGCCTGCCAAGGCTCTAGATAGATAGACAGAACCAGAGTATTCAGAATAATAGCCAGGGTAGCCGGTACGACGATACTGCTCGGCGGCATATGCTCCCTCTAATAGCTCGACTGCACGCAGAGAACCATAATTTGCCATCGCCTCATCAAGCATATAACCACCTTGTGGACCTTTTTTCTGAATCATGTTTCCCCACCAGGTATGAGCAATCTCGTGGCCATAGAAAGCGGTGTTAAATTCCTGATCAAAATAGCTACTAATGCCCAACATAAATCCACTCAGGCTGGCGCCATCAGAGCCGCCTTTGCGAGCCTGTTCTGTTGGCATCTCAATAATTGCAAACTCTGGATAAGGGTAAGGTCCGAATTCCTCTGCCAGCGCTCCAAGCACCCTTGCCGAACCTTCAATCAGTCTTTCAATATTTTGCTGTGGGCGTGGGCGTAGAAGGAGGATAGAGATAGGAAGACTGCCACTGCGTCGAAACACAGTATATTTGCCCACTGCAAAGGAAAAGAATACTGGGCTATCTATCTGAAAGTGGAAAGCTCCTTGCGCTAGTTGTTCTGGCGTACTGCGCTGAGTGCCTGTCGTATAAGTAATATAACCTGCAGGAACACTAAACTGAAGCATTCCCGTTCCTCTCGTACGGAATTGATCTATATCTTCCGGCTCAGGATACCATGCCGTATTCACACCTGATGCAAAGCTGCCTTCCGGGCCGATGTAGAAGACTGAGTCGAGTCCGTTTTCTATGGAGTAACTGAACCGCAGTAAGACTGGTGCTCCAGCAGGGAAGGGGTGAGGTGGAAGAAGCGTCCACCTCCTCAAACCGGAAGTTACTTGAGGGCGTTCTGTCCTTTCCAGTTTAATTGGGCCTGCGCTTGCGTCTGGTTGTAATACCTCCATCTTCAGACTAGTCGCCATCTCGCTAAGAGCAAACACCAGTTTGTCACGTATACCTTCAGTGGCAGGTAGTTGTACTGTGCCTTCTACTCCTAGGTAATGGGCCTCAGGGAGGATTTTTATATTTAGGTTATATTTCGGAAAAGATTCAACCGTGACTTTAGCATTTGGCGCTTGTGCGGCCTGTACATCAATCATCAAGGCAAGGGAAAAGATAGATATCAAAATAAATCTTTTCATCATTTCAAATCTCCATAGCCAATATTTCTCCTTTCTATGTTTATCATATATTGGCTGGCTCGTCTTTCATTGTATAAACATTTTCAATCTAATTAGCGAGCGTGAAAGATTAAGTAGAAAAGATCTTAAATATTGGGTTGGCACACTAATCAATTAACTATGTATGGCACAAACAGAGGGGGCAAGAGTAGTCAGCAAAACTCGCAGCAGGTAGCTAATATTTGTGGCGCCAAGTTGGTACTATTAACATAAACACAATAATAAACGCAGCAACTATTGGTGCTTTCCCAGTCTCCTGCTCCGCCTTTCGCTACATGCCGTTGCTAGGCAGTAACTACCATACTAAAGTGTTTCACAAACATCTCACTTTGGTGCAGATGAACTAGTCAAAAATGACGGTCCACAGGTTCGCTCTGCATTAAACATTGCACAGAGTCCCACAGGTGTAGCCAGTCGTGGATTCGAGTCGTGTGTTCCATTTACGCTCAAGGTTGCTTTCCATCGAATGGTCGGTGGCGCACTTCGTTCCAGCATGCCAACAGCATGTCGGAAGGCAGAGGTCATTTTCTCATTCTCTGCGTTGCCAAGGCTTAGGTAGAGGAAGGATTGAGGAACTGTGGGTGTGGACAATGTCTGTTCGAGTTGGGTTATGATTAAATCGTTCTCGCGCCAGAGTGCGGGACTGTGTGCGAATCTGCCATCAAACATCCCAGGGGCTACGATCTGAGAGTAGACTACAAAGAGTCCTCCCCGCGACCAGCCCGCCAGCATCCTTGGACGAGTCGTTCGGTACTGCTGTTCAACGGCAGGAACCAACTCTTTCTCAAGGAAGGACAGGAATCGGTCGGCGGCGCCTTTCTGGCTGGCAGCATCATCAGTATCGAGTCGCATGTCTGGTGGAGTGTAGTCGCGATTTCTTGTCTCGCTATTGATGCTCGGCACACCAACCACGATCATAGGAGGGATAAGACCAACCCGCGCCATGAGCGCGGCAGACTCTGCCGTGTGTCCCGACTGGGTTGTCCCGTCGAGCACGTACATTACAGGATACTGACGCGTAGTGTCCGCCTCGTAGCCCTCTGGAAGATGGACAAAGTACTCACGGTCCTCACCCAAAATTGAGGATCGGATAGTTGCTGACACTGCGCCCTTGACGGGTGGCTCGTCTTCGAAGATCTTAATGATCAGAATGGTAAGGGCTACTGAGACGATAGCTGTCGAGAGGATAACGAGTATCTGTTTCGTTCGTGTCATGGGCCTCCTGCAACGATCCCTTGCCGCCTAACTATTATTAACTGGAGACTGGGAGCTAATCAGAGCTATTTTGGTTCTATACGAATTATCAGCTGATAGGTTCAGTGACACTCCGCACGGACTAAAGCCGCGACAGCTTCTGTGGTCTTTCTTAAACGCATTGTCATTCTATGCGAAATTTTTGTTCTAATGGTTGTTGGCTACATTGATCTGGCGAATAAGATCGGCCAACTAACTTGTACCTATTTGGCAGCCATTAGCATCAATGGCGCAAGGTTAGATAATCACCCTAGGCACATACTTTTTTGTCGGAAGGTACAAAAACAGCCATTATGGATGCGGTGATTGCCTGCCAGACTACTCCTGCGACAATAGGCAGAACCAAGCCACTCATAACATAACCAAACTCTGGCAAGAAATAGTTCTTATCGCCACTTATTTCTCAGCAAGCCGCCTAAAGGTCAATGGCAGTTGAACGCCCTGTTGCTCCCACTGTCCAGAGATTTCAGAGCCATCCTGGCTCAACGTACCTTGGTAGCTCGCTCTGACCCTTTTTATTTCAAAGTGTAGTGATTTGTCTTTGAGTGTAATATTGTCTACAAGCAGGTCCGTTATTTTCTGGTCAGGACTGTCAACCTGAGCAGCTAATGATTCATCAGACGCTTTTCTGATCTTAAGCACGAGTCTCAAGCCGCCACTGGCGTTAAGGGTTCCTTGCCAATAACCTTCGATTCCTTGACCAGGCCGTCCCTTCTCAGGTGTCACACCATAAGTCTGTCTGGCGGCTGCTTCAGCCTCAGTTTGGCGCTCTAGTTTGAAGGGGAAGGTTCGGCCTGACTGAGTCAACTCTCCCGAAATCATCCGGCCATCTTCCGAAAGCTTCGCTTTATAAATCGGGTCGCCAGGCACTTCAGGCATTGTGAAAGAAACCGCCGAACCGTTAACTGAAACATTGCCTAAGGCGGAATCCTTGAGTACCTGCGAGGGAATGGTGATCATTCCTTCCCAGGCGCCATCTGTTTTTTGAGAAAGGCTGACAATGATACCCAGCTTCATAAACTGCAGATCAATGCTCCCTTCCCAATGACCAGCCGGGCTGGGTTGCTTCTGAGCTAGGGTTAAAGAGGGTGACCAGGGCAAAGACAGTGTCAGGGCAATCAGTAATAAGAAATATCGATACATCTTCTTACCTCCTTATATTCTTAATGAAGCGGCAGCAGACAACTGACGAAACCAGTGCCAGTACATACATCGCTCGTCCTGAATCTGGCGCCAGTAGGTGATTGCCAAACTCCCATACAGCCAGATCGGCAACACCTTCGATCCGCTCCTGCTTTCGATCAAGGCAGATAGAGAAACACAGATTACCTAGAAGATCGCCAGCCTGCTGGTGGTCCGAGTTGGTCGATGAATAATCACGGTGAAGATCAGCCCAGCCCCTAGAACGGCTGCTTCTGCTAAGACAGACCATCTGCTTAGAGGCGCAGCGATCATCGAGACGGCGATAAAGCTTAGTGCAAGCCCAGCCAACCATTTTGACCAATTAATAGTGAAACCTCGCTAGTTCACGTTTAAGAGCAGATCGTTCAACGTCAATTTATTGGCTAAAGCTACCCGCCACAACCATTTTGTGATTTCCGGTGACTGAGGCGTGACAGTTGGGGACAAAGCTGGGACAGGCGGTAGGTGATCATTGGCGACAACTGCCAATAGCAAATGCAGGTAGCGTACTACTCAATAACTTCGCTATTGTGGAGTGTGATTGTGATCATACATCAAATCTTACTTCGCTAGGGCGTTGCTATTTGCAGCAGTGCACGGCTGCATTGCTTTTCCTATGGCTTTAGTCCAGGATAGCATCATAGAAGGATAACCATCCTTTACGCGCAGCACGGGATTATTTTAATGGGTAGTGTATGACAAAGGCACTATCTGCTTAGCTAGCTTGTGTCTCTTTCAGTGTTGCGCAGACCCTTCTCAACCAATCCTACTTAGATACCAATGCAATTTAGTTGCTAAGACGAACAATGGGCAAGACCACCTTTCGGCAGCCCTTTATTTTGGTTACGTACATTTTACACAACCTTAATAGTATGGTTACGTTGAAGTGCTAATATTATAGGTGAATAATACTTATTCATAGGGTTTTCTCGTTCTTCATACTTTCCCAGACAGATGTAATGTTTGTCTGGGATCTTATTTCATTGTTCCAGCAAAAATTTTAGAAAAACATTTCAACACTCTCTTTCTCATCCCAGTATTAGTTAGTAGAAACATTCCCACAGAGATTAATAAGTGCAAGGAGAGCTACCATGATAAAACTCTACAACTATCCCCTTTTTAATTCTAAGTTTCTACTGCTGGCTATTATTACTATTATCTTGGTAGATAGTTTTGTGCAAGCACTGCCACAATCAGGTACACAAGATGCTGCTGCTTCGCTTACTCGCCATTTTGCAGAGACTGGCATTATTCCAATGCCTGATGAGGTAGCGGTAGAAGAGTTGGTCAATGGGTACATCGAAGCTATATAAAGAAATAGACAGATGCAATATTGATCTGATGGTAACGCGACCCGTTCCTAACAAGGAGGATCTTAAATGTAGGTGAAATCATCGATCCTATGTTTTAACTAAACTGCCTCTCTGTGTATACTCATGTAGTAACCAGTATTTTTCTATAACTGCTAATTGGCTATTGACAGATTACAGATCGCTAAGCTAAAGTCCGTAACCGCTAATAACATTATAGCTAGTTACTAGTTATGTATTGATTTTTCTCACTTATGCCCAAATTCTAGTGATTCATAATGAACACTAAATTTGCTTTTGGAGAAGGCAGTAATGAATGCAGCAAACGCAGACAAAGAGATCAAACCATTTACGATTAAAATATCTCAGTCAGCACTCGATGATCTACAAGATCGTTTAAGACACACTCGGTGGCCTGATGAATTGCCTCAGGTGGCGTGGAGTTACGGTGTGCCGCTCACATATGTGAAGGAGTTAGTAGAGTACTGGTGTTCTCACTATCAATGGCGCGTGTGGGAGGCAAAACTCAACGCCTATCCACAGTTTACTACGACAATCGACAAACAGAATATCCACTTTCTACATGTGCGTTCACCAGAGCCTGATGCGCTCCCACTCATTGTAACGCATGGGTGGCCAATGTCGGTAGTGGAGTATTTGGACCTAATCGGACCGCTCACCGACCCAAAAGCGTATGGTGGTGACCCATCTGATGCCTTCCATCTTATCATTCCGTCGATTCCTGGTTTTGCCTTTTCTGGTCCCACATATGAAACTGGATGGGATAGTCGTCGGATCGCCAGAGCTTGGGCAGAGTTAATGAAGCGGCTGGGTTATACCCGCTATGGTGCACATGGAAACGATGCTGGCTCAATCATATCCCCAGAGGTGGGACGCTACGACCCAGAGCACGTCATTGGTGTACATGTAACGCAGATTTTCTCATTCCCATCAGGCGACCCAACCGAAATGGTTGGTCTTTCCCAAGATGACATGGCACGGTTGCAATTTCTACAATACTTTAATGATAATATGTCAGCATTTAACAAGCTCCAGTCTACTCAGCCTCAGACGCTCGCGTATGCCTTGCTAGACTCGCCAGTTGGTCAACTGGCTTGGAGCAGCCAATTGTTCGGGAATGCGGTAAGCCGCGACTACATACTCACTAATGTTACGATCTATTGGTTGACTGGCACTGCCGGATCATCGGCTCGTTTGTACTATGAGGATGCACATGCCCAGAATAAGGCAAGCGAACCGACCACAACACCATTGGGAATAGCTCTCTTCGCCAATGATTTTCGGTCGATTCGCCGCTTTGCGGAGCGTGATCACAAGAATATCATCCATTGGTCAGAGTTTGATCGTGGGAGTCACCATTCGACTCAAGATGCGCCTGAGTTGCTCGTAGCGGATATACGCACCTTCTTCCGCCAACTTCGCTAACATGGTTGTGAGCTACAGCAAGTTTTCTATACACACCTTACCGTACCCTGGAAGCGATTTTTAACGCTCTCCCTCCATACCACTACTGTGGTTATCTACTAAGACAAATAGGTTCTGGAGCGGTCTCTCATTGGCCGCTCTGGCAGACAGCTTATGGCTCTGCAAGCCACCTAAATCCAGTTATGTGTCCGCGAAGAGTGTTTAGAAATTAATGGCGATTGATCAAGCTCTTTCACATCCTCAAGCGATCAGAGAATTTTTTGCTAGCAAAAATTTTTGTTTCGTGTCCGGGTGAGCAAAAAGTTGAGCTTATATATAGTGTGGTCGCTGTCTAGAAGTTTGCCCAGTTTTGAAAACTTTACTGCAATACCATTTATATAAGGCCCCATTATGGCAAGAGGCAATTATTAATCAACTGTAGAGAAAGGAGCTTTAGCAGTATGTCTTAGTAACTGAGCTTTATCACCAATACCACACTGAATAGCCTGGTATCAGGCAAGAAATCGTTGCGGCTGCTATTTTCTATGGTTTTAGCAGTGAAGGCTAAGCTCTATCTGACAAAATTTAGAAGGTGTTATGAAATATCTGACTTCTTGATAAGAAGTGTTATGGTGAAACATGACAAACCAAGTAATGATGGTTGCAAATACTAAGAAACAGAGATATCATTAATTAAGATGCTTGAAAATATCATATAAACCCCAGTTGCTCTATTAATGAAGAGGATAATTAAAACGGTTATAGATAATTTTACAACTATGTTACTAGCTAAAAACTACTGCTTGATGGTATTAGAATTAAGAGGATGTGCTAGTAGCAATATATGAATGAAATAAATTAGTGTTAGAAATTATAATTCTGCCTGCTTAATAGAGCTTTGAGTCTTCAAAAAGATTTCTTTTAAATCATAGTTATAAACTCCTCTTTTCGCGGCACATTAACGTTTTTGTTTAGGGTATTAATGCGGATGAGACCTCATAAAAAACCTAACCAAACAGAAAAAACCGGGAACTAGAGAAAGAGATTTTTGGTAATACAGATCCAGAGATATTGGACTCTGCGGATCGAAATTAACTGGCGTTGGACTGCTACTGGCTTTGCCAGATCCATCGCTTTAGATTTTGATCAAGGTTTCAGATCGGCTGGATTTTCTCTCAAAGAGCGCGAAATCTTACATAGTTAATATAGTTCTTTTAGATGAGCTACTAAAATTATGCGGACTGTGAACAAACATTACTAGGAACAGTTAAGCTTGGTGAATTTCCAGTACAAAACAGACGGAAATAAGTGATCAGATTAGGCCTTTAAGTGAGGCTGCCATTGTCGCCTGTTGCTGCACAGTAACTCCTTCAGTTGCAGCAAGGCCATTGCTATGAATAGCAACTGTTCCTGACAACCAATTTGACGTCTCCATACTGTTATTGATAAGGAATGTTCACGGGTAATGGGAATGATACTATAGTTGCCTTTCCGTTTTATGAAGAGGCTCTAGCAACAGCAAAGATTGCAAACCAAAAATGGAGAATGGCGGAATTGAATTTTATTGGTGGAGAAGATATGGGCAATGAGAAATGACATAGTCTACCTCAAGCAACAGGCAGGAATGGAGCCATTATTTAATCAATGGTATGCTTGGTCGTATCTATTGTCGCCAGCGACCTCAGCAATGTATGTCACTAACTCGCATTTGAAGATCATGCAGTCGTTCGTCAATGCCCCTCAAGTGCATGTTTCTGCTTTAAAAAACCCGGCAATGTTGGGTGGCCCGTTCATCAATTATGAAGTCAGTAAGGTTGATGAAATAAAGAACCTGATCGGTAGGACAGTGAAGGAAAATGAGCAAGTGTTAGCATTTGCTGAAGCGGTCAAAACGCTTGATAATATATTGACGGGTGAGGCAAGCGGCTTTTCTTTGGAGCCTCTCTACCAGAAAGTCCCAGAAGTACTGAAGGGCTATATTGAACTGGTATACGACTTGAATAACAGGCCCGCGATCAGATTCATCGAAGCCTTGCTCTATCGTAGTCCTTACTACAAGGAATCATCTCAGAGTGTCTCACTATTTCTTTCCCAAAGGGATACTCGCACTTTCGTCTTCAGCACGCCTAGGCTGCTTACCAGTGATCAACTCCATTTAACTATTCCTTTCAAGCATTCCGGCATCGATGAATTGTTCCAGATGCGGCAACGGCCACAATCGTTTGGTCATATCAGCGAGGTTCTAGGCATCAAGCCAGAGGGTGAGTTCTTTAGGTGCTTCTTCACTGAGGATGAACCTGAACCATGTCATGGCTTTGCTGGCGACGGCGTGAGGGTACGTTACTTTGGCCATGCCTGTGTGTTAATTGAGACAAAAGATGTGAGCGTGCTGGTCGATCCAGTGATCTGTTATGGCAACGACGGCACATACAGTTGTTACACCTATGCCGATTTGCCGGAAACAATAGATTATGTATTGATCACTCACAACCATCAGGATCACTGCATGTTCGAGTCATTGCTGCAACTACGTCATAAGGTTAGGACAGTGGTGCTACCCAAGAATAATGGCGGTGGGCTGGCCGATCCATCTTTGAAACTGCTGTTTCAAATTCTGGGATTTAGTGATGTCAGAGAGATTGACGAAATGGAGGAGATCAAGATCAAGGATGGAACAATTACTGGCCTGCCATTTCTTGGCGAACATGCCGACCTCAATATCAGGACTAAGATTGCATACTGGATCAGCTTGAAAGGGCGGTCAGTATTATGTCTCGCCGATTCCAACAATATCGAAACCAAGCTTTACCAGCACATAAGCAATTGGTTTAGGGGTCTTGACATACTGTTGCTGGGTATGGAGTGTGATGGTGCGCCGATGAGTTGGTTGTATGGTCCGCTGATGACCAACGCATTGGTGAGAAAAATGGATCAGACAAGGAGATTTGACGGCTCCAATTGCGAGAAGGGTTTGGCTATCGTTGACATATTACGCCCTCAGGAAGTTTATGTCTATGCGATGGGACAAGAGCCCTGGCTAACATATCTGACCTCCATTCAATATACAGACGAATCCCGCCCGATTATTGAATCGAACAAGCTAGTTACAGAATGCCGTCATCGTGGGATCAATTCAGAAAGACTCTTTTGTCAGAAGGAAATTCTGCTTGATCCTCATTAAACCGCGGCATAGGCGTGAGCCGACTGCGATGAGAAACGCTATCAAGAGTTGTGAGCTTTATGTCGTAAGGAGTAACACACGGCTCAATGACAAGCAATAACGAAGAGATTGCAATAATCGGAATGGCTGGTCGCTTCCCTGGTGCAAACAATATCGCAGAATTTTGGCAGAACTTGCATGATGGAGTGGAATCGATCTCGTTTTTTTCCGACCAGCAGTTGTTATCCTCTGGGATTGATCAAGCCACCCTGAACGACCCCAACTATGTCAAAGCAGCCGGAGTATTACAGGGGATTGAACTGTTCGACGCGCAGTTCTTCGGGTTCAGCCCTAGAGAGGCTGAGATAATGGATCCACAACACCGCCTCTTCTTGGAAGTGGCCTGGGAAGCATTGGAAGAGGCTGGCTACAATTGCGATATTTACTCAGGCCGCGTCGGCGTCTATGCGGGCGCGGGCATGAATACCTATCTGTTATTCAATCTTTTTTCAAACTCTGAATTTGTCAGGTCGGCAGGTGACTATCAGATTATGATCGGCAATGACAAGGATTTCCTGCCCACTCGGATCTCTTACAAGTTGAATTTACGCGGACCCAGCATCAATGTTCAAACCGCCTGTTCTACTTCCTTAACCGCTGTTTGCCTAGCCTGTCAGGGCCTGCTCTCTTATCAATGTGATATGGCACTGGCTGGTGGGGTATCCATTAGGGTACCGAATAATAGCGGCTATATTTACCAACCTGGAGGAATACTTTCACCCGATGGCCATTGTCGTGCTTTCGACGCCAAAGCTCAGGGAACAGTTGTCGGCAGTGGTGTAGGCATTGTTGTATTAAAGCGACTCGAAGATGCGCTTCAGGACGGAGACTATATCCATGCAGTAATAAAAGGCTCGGCGATTAATAATGATGGTTCTCTAAAAGTCGGTTATACCGCGCCCAGTATTGATGGTCAGGCTGAAGTCATTGCCGAAGCCTGTGCTATGTCAGAAGTACCCATTGAGACGATCTCTTATATTGAAACTCATGGCACAGGCACGGCTTTAGGTGATCCAATAGAGGTTGCTGCACTCAACCAGGTCTTTCGCGCCCGTACTAGCAAGAAAAACTTTTGTGCCTTGGGATCAGTAAAAACCAATGTAGGGCATTTGGACACGGTTGCTGGTGTGGCCGGTTTGATCAAAACGGTATTAGCGCTCAAACATAAACAGTTACCCGCTAGTCTCCATTTTGAATCGCCTAATCCTCAGTTTGATCTTACTAATAGCCCCTTTTACATCAATAACCGGCTTTCTCAATGGCCGGCTGATCATGGACCACGCCGTGCAGGAGTCAGTTCTTTTGGTATTGGTGGCACTAACGCTCATGTAGTGGTAGAAGAGGTGTCGGTGCCAGAATCTTCTCCCAGCCTTAGGCCTTGGCAACTTTTGTTGCTTTCTGCAAAGACGGAAACCGCGCTAGAGGCCGTGACAGCAAATTTGGCTGAGTATTTAAAAGTTCACCCAGGCAGCAATCTTGCTGATGTTGCTTATACCTATCAAGTCGGTCGCAAGGTTTTCAACTATCGCCGTTTTTTAGTCTGTCAGAATGTTGAGGATGCGATAGCTGGGCTAGAGCAGACCGATGCCAACCACCGCTTTACAGCATTTCAGAAGTTTGATGATCGTCAGACAGTGTTTATGTTTCCCGGCGGAGGGGCTCAGTATGTAAATATGGGCCTAGGTCTTTACCGTACGGAAGCTGTTTTCCGCGAGCAGGTAGATCTTTGCGCGCACCTGCTGAAAGACATGCTTGGTTTTGACATAAGAGAATGGATCTATCCTTCACCGGAACGGCTGGCAGCGGCAGGCGAAGAGTTGAAACGAACATCGATCGCCCTACCTGCACTGTTCACGATCGAATTTGCCACAGCAAAACTGTTAATGAGTTTCGGCATCGTGCCGGCAGCGATGATTGGTCATAGTCTTGGCGATTATGTCGCGGCCTGCCTTTCCCAGGTCTTTTCATTGCAGGATGCGTTGGCACTGGTTGTGACCAGAGGCAAGCTCTTCGATAAGCTGCCCAAAGGAGGAATGCTTAGTGTGCCTCTCGCTGAAGCGGAGATCCGTCCTTTAATTGGCGACAGGCTTTCCATTGCAGCAGTAAACGCGCCTTGCCAATGCGTAGTATCAGGACCATTAACAGCAATCGAAGAGGTCAGTACTATTCTTGATGAGCAGGAGATTGAGTATCGCAGGTTGCAAATAGATGTGGCTGCGCATTCACAGATGGTTTCGCAGATACGAGCGCCTTTTCGAGAGTTTATCGCAAAACTTAAGCTCTACCCGCCGAAGATACCTTTTATTTCAAATGTCAGTGGCAACTGGATCAGCGATCGGGAAGCAACCGATCCTGGTTATTGGACCAGACATCTCACAGAAACAGTTCGATTCGGGCAAGGGATTGCTGAATTGTTGAAAGAAGAAGGCCGCACGCTAGTAGAAGTAGGGCCAGGGCAGAATTTGTCTACGCTGGCTAGGCTGCAAGTTGATGCCGCACGAGGTCAGTCAGTTATCTCTTGCCTTCGTCACCCTTATGAACGGCAATCAGATGAGGCCTATTTATTGACCGCGCTAGGCAAGTTATGGCTTGTCGGGGTGAGCATAGACTGGGCTGGATTCCACCGCGAAGAACGCCGACAACGGTTGCCATTGCCTGGTTATCCATTCGAGCGACAACGCTACTGGATCGAGGCTGAAATTGCACAAATGGGGAACAGGCGCATTACTTCCCATTTGGAGAAAAAGAGCGATATCTCCTCTTGGTTCTATTATCCATCCTGGAAACGGTCATGGTCGCCACACTCATCAACAACAGAGGATTCTACCCCAGCAATGGGTAAATGGTTGCTCTTCGTCGATGACAGTTCTATTGCTGATGGTATTGTAGAGCGGTTGAAAAATTTGGGTGTTGATCTTACCAGAGTGATCGCTGGGAACTGCTATGACAGATTGGATGACCAGAGTTTTGTTATCAATTCCCAGATTGGTGAGGATTATCATGAGTTGTTAAAGGATCTGCGAGAGACAGATAGAATTCCCGATACCATAGTACACCTTTGGAATGTTACACGCGAAATTCACTGCGAATCTGAGAGAGAGCTTTTTGAAAAATGTCAGCAACGCGGATTCTACAGTCTGCTCTATCTTGCCCAAGCACTCAGTGCCATGGAACTGGCCAAAACAGTTAGGCTACTGGTCGTTGCCAATGAAGTTTTCGCAGTAGAAAACACTGACCGAGTATTGCCAGAAAAAGCAACTATACTTGCGCCTGGTAAAGTTATACCACAGGAGAATGATAGGATCGCCTGCCGCTTTATTGATATCACTTTGTCCACCTCTCAAGTCAGAGTGGCTGAAGAACTGAACGAAAGGCTATGGTTAGAACTAACCCAGGACATACAGGATGCCGTAGTTGCTATCAGGGGAATGCAACGCTGGATACAGACATTCGAGCCGGTTTATATAGCTGGCAATGCCAGGTCTGCTAGCAGACTAAGATCAAATGGCGTTTATCTGATTACCGGCGGTCTGGGTAGTATCGGACTTACTCTGGCAGAGTATCTGGCTAAGAATTTTCAGGCGAGCTTGATACTTACTAGCCGCACACCTTTTCCAGCCCGAGATCAATGGCAGAGATGGTTGGTCGAGCATGAGCAAAATGATCCATTGAGCGACAAAATTAGCAAGTTGCAATTGCTTGAGGAGTATGGTGCAGAAGTGATTGTAGCCTGTGCCGATGTCGCAGACGCCGGACAGATGGAAAGGGTGATTGAAGAAGGGATCAGGCACTTTGGGGCGCTGCATGGCATTATTCATGCCGCAGGCATTACCGGAGAGCAAGCAATCAGCTTAATTCCTGAAATCTCCCGAGAGAATTGCGAACAACATTTCCAGGCCAAGGCGCACGGCCTTTATGTACTGGAAAAACTCACTCAAGAGCTAGGGCTCGATTTCTGTCTGCTCTGCTCTTCCACTACTTCAATATTGGGCGGACTAGGCACGATTGGATACACGGCAGCAAACATTTTTATGGATGCTTTCGCCAATAGCCATAGACGAGGTTGTAGAAGTTGGATAAGCGTAAACTGGGATGGTTGGCTGCAGACTGGCGAGGAGAGGTTGAGCGCTTCATTCCAAACCAGTATCGACAAATATGCCATGAAGACTACCGAGAGCGTAGAAGCTTTCCGGCGTGTGGTTGACAACGCATACGATCAAATAATTGTCTCTACAGGCGATCTCGCTTCCCGCCTGGATCTATGGATCAACCGCAATGGCGGTAACAGCGTAAAGCTAGCGCTCGCAGAGAACCAGACGCCACAACAACGTCCCTATTTAACCACTTCTTATCTACCACCAACCAATGAACTAGAAGAGACGATTGCTAGGATTTGGCAGGATGTGCTTGGCATAGATCGGCTGGGTGTAAATGACAACTTTTTCGAACTAGGTGGCAATT
Source organism: Acidobacteriota bacterium (assembly GCA_040758525.1). Lineage (GTDB taxonomy): Bacteria > Acidobacteriota > Blastocatellia > Chloracidobacteriales > JADJPF01 > JBFLVQ01. The sequence goes on along the minus strand of JBFLVQ010000040.1, from coordinate 12,764 downwards.
CCTTGATCGGCCTAAAAGTGATCGCAAGGCTGAAAAAAGAACTAGCTATCGATATTCCGGTAGTCAGCCTCTTTGAGGGGCCAACCATCAGTGCTTTAGCGAAAGTGATCAGTGCTGATCCGCAGCAGCCGCCTTTATGTGAGAACAGCCAGAGCCGTGGCGAGAGAAGAAGAGAGAGACGGCTTAAAAACCAGGCTTTAGAGGAAGCGGTAACGAAATTAGCTAAGCGATCGGGAGAAGATAGTTAAGGGATGATCGTTCTTCGCCCATCAAGGAGGGAGTTAGAGAGTGCAGACGCGATTTAATGGTACGGAAATAGCCATTATTGCAATGTCAGGGCGATTTCCTGGAGCGAATAATATCAACGATTTCTGGCGTCTGTTACGCAATGGTGAGGAGGCGATCAGGTTCTATAGTAATGAGGAGTTGATCTCGTTGGGCGTCGATCCGCAGATATTGAAGGATCCGTCTTATATAAAGGCTTCGGCGATATTAGAGGGTGTGGAATTGTTTGATGCTGCCTTCTTTGGTATGAACCATAGAGAGGCAGAGATAACCGATCCGCAACATCGCCTGCTGTTGGAATGCGCCTGGGAGGCGATAGAGCAGGCCGGCTACGATTCGGATAGGTACACGGGCGCGATCGGTGTTTTTGCTGGAGCGACAATTAACACCTACCTTCTCTTCAATCTGCTTGCGAACCCTGAATATCTTAGTTCCCTGGACAGACTTCAAATCAATATCGGCAATGCCAGCGATTTCCTTACCACACGTATATCCTACAAGCTGAACTTAAAAGGCCCCAGCCATACTGTGCAGAGCGCATGTTCCACCTCCCTTACCGCTATCCATATCGCCTGTCAGAGTCTGCTCAATGAAGAATGTGATATGGCATTGGCTGGCGGAGTCTCCATTAATTTGAGCCTAAGATATGGTTATCATTATAGGCCTGGAGGTATTGTCTCTCCTGATGGTCATTGTCGGAGTTTTGATGCCAAAGGTGAAGGCACAATCTTTGGAAGCGGTGTGGGCATTGTAGTACTTAAGAGACTCCAGGACGCACTCGCCGACCACGATAATATCCTTGCGATTATCAAGGGTTCAGCAGTCAACAATGATGGCTCTTTAAAAGTTGGTTATACCGCTCCTGGTCTCGATGGCCAGGCGCAAGTGATCGCCGAGGCACTAGCTAATGCTGGTGTAGAGGCAGACACGATCAGTTATGTGGAAGCGCATGGCACAGCAACCACATTAGGGGATCCGATCGAGATCGCCGCACTCACGAAAGCTTTTCGTGCTAGCACAGACAGACGGTGTTTCTGCGCAATTGGCTCAGTGAAGACCAACATAGGCCATCTGGACGCCGCGGCTGGTGTGGCTGGCTTGATCAAAACCGTGTTAGCGCTAAAAAATCGTGAACTGCCACCCAGCCTCCATTATCATACGCCAAATCCTCAGATCGATTTCGAGCATAGTCCTTTTTATGTAAATACCCACCTCAATGGGTGGCCTGCCAGCGATTTGCCGCGCCGTGCAGGGGTCAGTTCCTTTGGAGTGGGTGGAACAAATGCTCATATCATTGTGGAAGAGTCGCCGGTACTCAATATCGGCAGTAGCAGCAGAGCCAGTCAGTTGCTGTTGTTGTCGGCCAAAAGCGAACGTGCATTGAAAACAGCCAGCACCAGACTGGCCGAGCATTTGAGCAAAGAGAAGGAGTTAGATCTTGCTGATGCCGCCTACACGCTACAGACGGGGCGTAAACTCTTCTCACACAGACAGGCAGTTGTCTGCACAAACCTGGATACAACCATAGCCGCTCTAACCTCTGTCGATCGGAGCAATGTATTCACTGCCATTCAAGAAAAGAATGACCAGCCAGTCGTGTTTATGTTTACTGGGCAGGGATCTCAGTATGTGAATATGTGCCTGGACCTCTATAGAAACGAGCCGGTATTCAGACAGCAGGTAGATCAATGCGCAGAGGCTCTGAAGACAGGATTGGGATTTGACCTGCGGTCGGTGCTTTATCCTGAAGATCGATACTACGCCGATGCTGCCAGGCAATTGGATCAGACTGCAGTTACTCAGCCTGCGCTATTTGTTATCGAGTATGCGCTAGCAAAGTTGTGGATGAGCTGGGGCGTGGTTCCCGAATCTATGATCGGTCACAGCATAGGCGAGTTTGTTGCTGCTACTCTTTCCGGCGTGCTCTCGATCGCAGATGCGCTGTCGCTGGTCTGCGTGCGAGGAAAGCTTATTCAGCAGATGGCAGCAGGAGCGATGCTGACCATACCAATGAGTGAAGCGGAGATTGTTTCAAGATTCGGTGAAAGCGTGTCAATAGCCGTTGTCAATGGCCCATCTCTTTGTGTTGTTTCAGGGTCGTTAATGGAGATTGAAGAATTACAAGAACAGCTTTCTAGGGAAGGCGTAGCTTGCCGACGGTTGAAAGTTGGGCATGCGTTCCATTCGCAGATGATGGCGCCAATCATCGACCATTGGGTTGAAGCAGTGAAAAGAGTGACCTTGGGTGTACCAAAGCTTCCTTACATTTCGAATGTCACCGGTAGTTGGATTACAGAGGCACAAGCAGGCGATGCCAACTACTGGGGCAGGCATCTGAGACAGACGGTCAGGTTTAGTGAAGGGTTGAACGAACTACTAAAGGACCATAGCAGGATCTTGTTGGAAGTAGGACCTGGAGAAACGTTGAGCAGACTTGCCAAGCGACATCCTGCAGGCAGCAAAGCCACAGTGGTGGCTTCGCTTGAACCAACAGCCAGCGAAGAGACAGATCTATCGCAGTTGTTAAGAGCACTGGGGAAATTATGGCTTTCCGGCGCCTCAGTTGATTGGACCAGTTTTTACGCTGGTGAGCAGCGGCGCAAGATCGTGTTACCGACATATCCTTTTGAAAAGGAGCGCTATTGGGTTGATGCAGTAACGGCACCAGCCAAGATGCAGCCGAGGGGGACAGAAGCAACCGATAAAAAAGATATTCAGGAATGGTTCTACCTTCCCATCTGGAGAACAACATTACCTCTTAAAACAAGACAAGCGTACTCATCTCAAGAACAAAATTCATATTTGATATTTGAGGATGAGGTTGGTCTAGGCTGCGAGATTGCTCAACGGTTAAGAGGCTATGGGCAGAAAGTCACCACTGTGAAAGTGGGCACGCATATCAATCTTGGTAGAGACTGGACAGGATCGATTGATCCAAGTAAGCGGGACGACTATCAGGCGTTGATACAGACACTTCTTGATACTGACAGGATGCCAGACGTAATTATCCATCTATGGAGCCTCTCCCCAAATAAACCTGTCCAGGCAAATGGCGACAGTTTCAAACAAGCACAGCGCGATGGTTTTTACAGTATACTTTTTCTGGCTCAGGCATTGGAGCGGACAGCACCAAAACCTATAAGGTTCACGGTTGTCTCCAACCATCTACTCGCTGTCACAGACAATGAGTTCTGTTGTCAGGAGAAGGCTACAATACTGGGCGCATGCCAGGTTATCCCCCAAGAAATACCTAATCTCACCTGTCAGTGTATTGATGTGTGTCTGCCGGAGCATATATCAACTGGATTGTCGAGATTGATTGATAGAGTGCTTGCCGAGATTGATATAGAAAAACCAAAGCAAATGGTCGCCTATCGAGGTGATCAGCGCTGGGTTAATACATATGAACCATTAGTCTGTGACAACAATGGGACATCGGCAATAGCAACTGAAGGGGGAGTTTATATAATCACCGGCACAATGGACGGTCCCATATTGGCATTAGCACACTATTTGGCTTACGAAAAAAACGCGACACTGGCCGTTGTCAATGATCTATCAAATCGTGGCAAAAGCAAGCTACAGCAGTTTGAGGGTAATAGTAAGATCCTCTGCTTTGAAACAGGCATAGAGGCGGCGATCAGAGAAACTGTCCGGCAATTCGGTACTATCAATGGAGTGATCTATTCATCAGGATTTAATGAAGAAGAATTTTTCAGGCTTATTCCAGAGGTAGATGAGCGTGATTGCCACCATCAATTCGAGCGCACGATAGCGGACCTGTATGCACTGGAAAAGGCGTTGCGCAATATAAAACTCGATTTTTGCTTGATTTGCTCCTCTCTATCGACTGTTCTAGGCGGTTTAGGCACAGTTACATACTCTTGTGCAAACCATTTGATCGACGCCTTCGCACGCAATCGCAATAGAGCAGGCGATACCTGCTGGATTACTGTGAATTGGGATGCCTGGCAAGTTATGGATAATGGCTCAGCGATTCATTCTCATAAGTTTGCCATTGCGCATAAGGAAGGGTTGGAAGCGATTCGTCTAGTCTTTTCTCTGCCTCCATTAAGCAGGTTGATCGTATCAACAACCGATCTACTCGCCAGAATAGAGCAATGGATCAATCCTGATATGGTGCTAGGTCTGCGCAAAGACCTAAAGCGTGAAACCAACCCATCATTTCATCCTCGGCCAAATCTGCCGACACCATATGTTGCGCCAGCCAACGCATTGGAGACATCTATCTACACGATCTGGCAGCAAGCTCTAGGCCTGGAGATGATAGGGGTAAACGACAACTTCTTCGATCTTGGCGGTGACTCGCTAGTGGCAATTCAGGTTAGTGCCCAATTAAAACAGCAACTGAAGATGGAGATTCCTGTTGTCAATCTCTATGAGGGATTAACGATACGGTCACTGGCAAAACTGATTGCACCAGAACTTGCCTGTGAGACAGCGAGCCAGCATATCTCCCAAAGCCAACAGAGAGAGGAACGGCAGGCTAGACGCAAAAATTATCAAGAGAAGCAACTCGCCAAAAAAAGACAACGGGAGGTTTGAAGGTAAGCAGTTATGCCGTGACCCTTTCGGTATCGCTGAGAGATTATTTCACGATCTATCTGTATAAAGCGCGAGGGTAAACCATGGTATTGAATGGATCAGAGATCGCCATTATCGGAATGTCCTGCCGATTCCCAGGTGCCAGAAATATAGATCAATTCTGGCAAAACCTATGTAATGGAGTTGAATCAATAACCTTTCTGTCTGATAGCCAATTGGAGGTTTCCGGAGTCGATCCGGTCTCTCATCAAGATCCAAGTTATGTCAAAGCTGCTGCCATTGTGGAGGCCGCAGAAATGTTCGATGCGGCTTTCTTTGGTTATTCGCCTAGAGAAGCGGAAGTAATGGATCCCCAACACCGCCTGTTGCTAGAATGCGCCTGGGAGGCACTGGAACAGGCCGGTTACAATTGCGAAAACTATCCAGGCGCGATCGGGGTTTATGCTGGCGCCAGAGCAAACACTTATCTCTTTAATATCTATTCCAACCCAGAACTTGTTCGCACTCTAGGCGCCTTTCAAATTGGGTTAGGCAACGATCCAGGTTTTCTCACTACCCGGATCTCTTATAAGTTGAATTTGAAAGGGCCTAGCTACACCATACATACGGCCTGTTCCACAGCACTAGTTGCTGTACATCTCGCTTGTCAGAGCTTGTTGACTGGTGAATGCAGTATGGCGCTGGCAGGTGGTATTGCTATCAATATTCCTCAAAAGACCGGTTACCTTTACCAGCATGGCGGTATAGTTTCTCCAGACGGGCATTGTCGCGCTTTTGACGCCAATGCTCAAGGAACAGTTTTTGGCAGTGGCGCAGGATTAGTACTGTTGAAGCGGTTGGAGGATGCTGTCTCAGATGGTGACACTATTCTTGCGGTAATAAAAGGCAGCGCAACAAACAATGATGGAGCATTAAAGGCCAGTTTCACTGCTCCCAGCGTTAATGGTCAGGCCGAGGTTATCCTAGAGGCATTGGCCAATGCTGAAGTTGATGCCGCCACGATCAGTTACATAGAGACGCATGGTACAGGTACAGCGATTGGTGACCCAATAGAGATTCGCGCACTTACCAAAGCCTTTCGCGTCAGTACTGAATCGAAGAATTTCTGCGCGATCGGTTCAGTGAAGACCAACCTTGGTCATCTAGATGCCGCTGCAGGCATTGCCAGCCTGATTAAAGCTGTGCTTGCGCTGAAGAATGGAATGTTGCCGCCAAGTCTTCATTACCGCGAGCCGAACCCTCAGATCAATTTTCACGACAGCCCTTTTTATGTCAACGAGTGCCTGTCATCATGGAATGTCAGTGACTTTCCCCGTAGGGCTGGTGTCAGCTCTTTCGGCATCGGTGGCACTAACGCCCATATCATTCTTGAGCAAGCGCCATTACCAACGCCTTCCGATACTGGCCGAAAATGGCAGTTACTGCTTCTTTCGGCAAAGACTGGAAGCGCGCTTGAGTTGGCGACTGCGAATTTAACAGAATACTTAAAGATCTGTGCTTCGGCAGAACTTGCAGATATCACCTATACCCTTCAGGTCGGCCGCAAAAATTTCCCTCATAAACGTCTGTTGGTTTGTTGCGATAGAAAGGACGCAATCAATGCGCTCGAATCCCAATTACCTGGGCAAGTGATATCTGCAGTCCAGGAGACAGGCGGGCAGACTGTAGTGTTTATGTTTCCTGGCCAAGGCTCGCAATACGTAAATATGGGCCTTGAGCTTTATCGCACTGAAGCGGTGTTTCGCGAACAGATAGATCAATGCTCACAACTGCTCGAACTACAACTTGGTTTAGATCTACGCTCTCTGCTCTATCCTAGCGAGTGTGACACGGCAAAAGCAGCACAGAGACTGGCTCAAACAGAGTTTGCTCAACCCGCCTTATTCACAATCGAATACGCAATAGCGCAATTGTGGATCTCTTGGGGTGTGAAACCCAAAGCTATGCTTGGCCATAGTGTGGGGGAATATGTCGCTGCCTGTCTCTCCGGCGTATTTTCGCTGGAAGATGCATTATCGTTGGTATGCATGCGGGGAAAGCTGATGCAGAGTTTGCCGGTGGGAGCAATGTTGGCAGTGAATTTACCTGAGAGTAAGACCTGCCATCTTTTGAATGGCAGCCTTTCCCTAGCTGCTGTCAATGGCGAGGCACAATCGGTAATAGCCGGTCCCCTCGAAGATATTGCCAGTCTTCAGCGGCAGCTTGAATCAAAAGGTATTGAATGCCATTCCCTGGCAACTACTCGCGCCTTTCATTCTACCATGGTCGATCCCATAGTAAGACCTTTTGAAGAATTGGTTAGCAAAACTACTTTGAGGCCGCCTCAGATCCCATTTATTTCAAATGTGAATGGCCAATGGATAGAGCCGGCACAAGCCATGGATCCAAGCTACTGGTCAAGACACTTGCGACAGACAGTACGGTTCTCCAATGGCATTGATGAAATAATGAAAGAGCCGGGCACAATTCTTATTGAAGTTGGTCCCGGACAGAGCCTTGGCAGAATAACTCGCCACCATTGGGGGCATAAAGATAAAAGAATTATTCTTGCTTCACTACCAGGTAAAGACGAAAAATCCTGTGAGCAGCAGTTCTTGATGACCAACCTTGGCAAGTTATGGTTGGCAGGATACCAGTTAGACTGGACCTGCTTTTATCAGGGTCAAAAGCGACATCGTCTACATCTACCTACTTATCCATTCGAGCGCAAGAGATACTGGATTGAACTAAAACAACCATCTGGGATAGGTGTAGTTGATCAAACAGTATCACAAAAGAAGCCCGATATAACGGACTGGATCTACTTGCCTTCCTGGAAGCGTTCTGTACTTGCCAAGCAGGAACATTCCAATGCCTGGAATAAAAAGCATGCCCATTGGTTGCTTTTCGCCGATCAATGCGGGCTCTGGCGTGGGATTGCCGAGCGTTTACAGCAGATGGGTCATACGGTCATGGCGATTATTTATGGTGAACGGTTTAGTAAGTGCAATGTCACTACCTACACTATCAATCCCAGGTTCAGAGACGATTATAACGCTCTCATCGACGAGCTAGTATCGTTAGGAAAAGCTCCAGATGCGGTGCTGCACCTATGGTCTATTACTGAAGATGATCGTCCTGCCTCAGAGATAACTGAGTTGGAAATGGTACTCGACCGAGGTTTTTACAGTCTGATGTTTTTAATGCAGGCACTCGGTGATCGTGGGCTCGCCTCCTCGATTCAGATCGATGTGGTATCCAACAACCTGCATGAAATAGTCGGAGTCGAAGCAGTGCAGCCAGAGAAAGTTTTGCTGCTCGGTATGTGCAAAGTGATACCACGCGAGTATATGAAAGTCGCCTGTCGCAGCATTGATATCTTGCTTCCGGAAACGACAGGACAAAGAGAGAAATTGATCGATTGGATAATAACTGAAATTCAAGTCAAAGCCAACGAGGCGATAGTGGCATACCGAGGCGGACACCGTTGGGTACAGATATTTGAACCGGTCAAATGGGAGAAAGCTAATATAGATAGAAGAACACTTAAAACACGTGGTGTCTACCTGATTACCGGAGGATTAGGCGGTGTCGGGTTGGTTATTGCCGAATACTTAGCCAAAAAATATCAGGCCAGATTGATCCTTACAGGGCGTTCTACGTTGCCTGCCAGAGAGAATTGGGCGCAATGGTTGGAAAGTCATGGCCAACAGGACCATATCAGCAAGAGAATCCGCACTATAGAGAAACTCGAAGCAATGGGCACAGAAATATTGGCATTCACTGCTGATGTCGCCAATGCCCAACAAATGCGGGATGTATTCAATGAGAGTTTGTGCCGCTTTGGTGAGATCAATGGAGTGATACATGCCGCAGGTGTTGCTGGTGGAGGATTGATTCAGATCAAGACTCCGGAAACGGTTAACAGCGTGATCGCTCCAAAGGCTCAAGGGCTAATTGTGCTAGATGAGTTATCAAAGGATCTGAATCTCGATTTCCTAGTGCTCTTCTCCTCAATCAGCGCTTTATTGGGTGAGTTTGGTCAGTCAGATTACTGTGCCGCTAATGCATTTTTAGACTCTTTTGCTAGCCGCCGCGATGGCACAGTTAAGGTGTCGATCAATTGGGGTACTTGGAAAGAGGTGGGAATGGCGGTGGCGGCGCTTGATGATCCCACTATTCCGCTAGAGGTCAAAGCCCGATTCAAGCAGGAACTTGCCTTAGGTATGGACAACCGTGAGGCTCTAGAGCTTTTCGAAATGGTTCTCTCACGGCCAGGGATCGCTCAGGTGATAGTCTGCACCAGAGATCTACAAAGTGTGATTGAAAGCACTAATAACTTTGATCAGCAGCGTGTTTTCGAATTGATTGCTGATATTCAGCCTGCTGGACAGATGCATGCACGTCCGAATCTGCATTCTGATTATGTGCCTCCAAGCAGTGAAATGGAGAAAGAGATCGTTGAGATCTGGCAACAAATACTGGGCATCGAGCAAATAGGTGTTAATGATGATTTCTTTGAACTGGGCGGACATTCGTTGTTGGCAGCAAGGTTGGTCGCTCGGTTGCGCGAAAACTATCATATCGATTTTCCTCTGGGAAGGTTCTTCGAATACCCCACCATTGCGACACTGACAATGGCAGTGCAGATCCTTATTGAGGAAACAGAACAGAGGGAGGAGCAAGAGATCTTGATGCTTGTCGAAGAGCTTTCCGACGAAGAGGTGAGAGCGGAGATCAAGAAGAGAAAGAAAAGATAGGATCGCATTCAAACAGGCAGACAAGATTTTTGAAACTGAAGCAATACCAGATGTCATGAATTATGCGTAGAAGGGTACGCAATGATTATTGGCAGCCATAGACCGTTTACCAGCCAATGGGACGGTTGATCAAAGCCTAAGAGCTTTCGCGCCACTCGCAGCATTGTATTGCGCCTTAACCTTCCAGCGATAGCTAACCAGTCTGAAGGAGAAGGCGAAGTAGGAAATGACCATAGGAACAGTGGTCTCTTTCACGCTCAAGATGTTTCTACAACAGATGCACTACGAAACCTGAACAACCCAGGAGTATACGATGAGTGACAGATCAGATCAGAGCCAAAATCTGCCGCCACAAAAGCGGGTGCTATTCGAGATGCTTTTGAACGAAAGGAGGCAGCAAAGGAAGCTGGCACAAATTCCGGTAAGATCTGCTAGAAGTGAATCGGGTATATATCCGCTCTCGTTCAGCCAGCAGCGGTTATGGTTCCTAGATCACTTGTACCCAGGTCTGACTGTATACAATATCCTTGCTGCAGTGCGGCTAAGCGGCAATCTTGATTTGGCCGCATTGGAGAAGTCACTCAATGAAATCCTCAGGCGACATGAGGCATTACGTACTGCCTTTCCCACAATCGACGGGCAACCAGTTCAGAAAATCTCTTCGGTTGGTGGGCTCGACTTACCCATTGTTGATCTATCAACCTTGTCCTTATACGAGCGTGAAGTAAAGGTCAGGGAAATAGCCCAACAGGAGAGTGCCTATCCCTTCAATCTGACTGAAGCGCCATTGTTGAGGGTTAAGCTGATCAGGCTAGCAGAATGGGAGCAGATATTTTTGCTCACTGTACATCATATCGTTAGCGATCAATGGTCAATTGATGTGCTGGTGAAGGAGTTGACGACACTTTACAGTGCCTATATCAACAACCAGCCCTCACCATTAGCAGAACTGCCTGTGCAATATGTGGATTTTGCCACCTGGCAGCGTCAATGGTTGCAAGGGGAGCAGCTACAGCAACAACTAGAGTATTGGCGCAAGCAGTTAGCAGACTTTGTCGTGTTACAACTACCTACTGATCACTCTCGACCAGCAGTGCAGAGTTTCAATGGTGCAATGCAGCGCTTTGAAGTGCCCAGCGAAACAGTCGAACAACTGAGAGAGTTGAGCCGACAGCAAGGTGTGACAGTATTTATGGTGTTGCTGGCGGCGTTCAAAGTACTGCTCTATCGCTATAGCGCACAGACCGATATTGCCATAGGTACGGCAATAGCAGGACGCAACAACAGCCAGGTGGAAGACCTGATCGGATTCTTCATTAACACATTGGTAATGCGTACCGATCTAACGGGTGAGCCGACCTTTCTAGAATTGATAAGGCGAGTGAGGGATGTCTGCCTAGGTGCTCATGATCATAAAGATCTGCCCTTTGAGAAACTGGTTGAGGAGCTACAGCCTGCTAGGGACATTAGTCGTTCCCCACTCTTCCAAGTGATGTTTATGTTGCGTAGTGCTACTGCGGCCAGTTTGACATTACCGGATCTAACAGTAGAGCCATATGAAATAGAGAGTGATATCGCCAAGTTTGACTTAACACTTTCGATGGAAGAAACGCAGCAGGGTTTTATAGGCTTATTTGAATATGCGCTGGATTTGTATGAAACAAGAACGATAAATAGAATGGCAAGACATTTCCAGAACCTACTTACGTCAATGCTGGCCAATCCAGATCAACATATATCCACAGTGCCAATGTTAAGCGATACAGAACGATATCAACTACTGATGGAATGGAATGACACAACAGTAGATTATCCACAAGACAAGTGTATTCATCAGTTGTTTGAAGAGCAGGTAGAGCGCACACCAGATGCCATCGCGCTAGTATTTGAGCAGGAAAAATTGACTTATCGAGAACTCAATCAGCGTGCCAATCAATTGGCCCATTATCTGCAAGGTATGGGTGCCGGACCAGAAGTGCTGGTAGGGATATGTCTGGAACGTTCCATTGAAATGGTTGTGGCGATAATGGGGGTATTGAAGGCTGGTGCCGCTTACTTACCTATTGATCCAAGCTGTCCTAAACAACGCTTTGCTTTTATGTTGGCTGATGCTCAGATCTACATTTTGCTCACTCAACAGCGTCTGGCCGAACTACTTCCTCAAGACTATCTACGGGCAATCTATCTTGATATTACTTGGCCTGCCATTGCTTCCCAGCAGAGCGATAATCCAATCAGTGCTGTTACTGGTAATAATCTTGCCTATCTTATCTATAGCTCTGGTACAACTGGTCACCCCAAAGGTGTTATGGTTGAACATGGTAACCTCTCCAATATCATCTTTACTTGTCAGGCTAAATTCAGTTTCAATTCTCAAGATCTAATGCCGATTCTTGCTTCCTATGTTTTCGATATTTTTCTTTTTGAACTTATCAATCCTTTAGTAGCTGGTGCTACTTCTTTGATACTGGCTAACCCAGATATTTTGAATATTAAAAAACTTGTTGATGATCTGGAGCGAGTAACCGTTATCCATACTGTGCCAGCTCTGATGCGTCAGATAATCAATTTTATTATTGAGCACGGTTATGAAGATAAGCAATACAGCAATATTCGAAAGATTTTTATTGGCGGTGATCTAGTACCGATCGATCTGCTTGAGAAGATGCAGCAGATATTTCGAGCTTCTGATATTCACGAACTCTATGGACCTACTGAAGCAACAATTATTTGTACCAGCTATCCGGTAACAGACAAGCAGATCAGACATATTATTGGTAAGCCGCTTGATAATGTGAGTCTGCGTTTGTATGACAACACCAGAAATTTAGTACCAATAGGTGTTCCAGGTGAGATCTATATCGCGGGAGCGGGAATAAGTCGTGGATATCTTAATAGAGAAGAATTGACCGCAGAGAGATTTGTCACGTTAGAGGGGCAGAGATTCTATCGAACAGGAGATCTGGCTCGTTACCTTGCCGATGGAAACATCGAATACTTGGGTAGAATCGACGATCAAGTCAAGATCAGAGGCTATCGTATAGAGTTGGGTGAGATAGAAACAGCATTAGCGCAGTTCCCCACGATACAAGAGTGTGTAGTGATAGCGAGAGAGGATGAACCAGGCAATAAGCGATTGGTAGCTTATCTGGTAGCAGAGCAGCAGTTCAATAT
>JBFLVQ010000039.1:0-28810 GCA_040758525.1 Acidobacteriota bacterium | reverse complement strand
CAAAATATCCAGGTTATTTATCTAACAAATTTATTCTTCTGAGTGATGAACTATCGATGCGCCAGAGTCTTCTTTCAATACTACTATTATTAGGGTTTTTGACATTTAACCTAGACGTGCAGGCTGAACAGGTTAATGAGAAGCATAGAACAGATCCATTGCTCGTCTATCTACAACCACTAGGTAAATTTTCTGGTGAAGATCTAGTAGTATTTGCTAGAGGAATAGAAGCGTCGTTTCACATAAAAGTCTATATAATGCCGTCTACCACACTGCCTACACGGGCAAATGCTAGAGGTCGGCATCGCGCCACAGAATTACTTGATCACCTTGGCTCACAGTGTCCCCAAGGTAGTAAGATCATAGGTATTACTACAGCAGATATCTCAATCGTTAAAGGCGTACACAATGATTGGGGTGTTTATGGTTTAGGAGATCTGAGCGGCCCTGCTGCGATCGTCTCCAGTTTTCGTATTAAGACAGATACACAGTTACGTAGATTGCATCTGCTTACGGTAATACGGCATGAGCTAGGTCATACGTTAGGGCTTAGACACTGTGCTAACCATAATTGCCTAATGGCTGCTGGAGATGAACTCTCCAGCCCTCCCCCAGATTTCTGCCCACGTTGTGCCGCCACTATCGCGCCCTTTCTGAAATCTCGCTAGATTGTTGGGTAGCATTGTTGCAGATTTGCTAGTGCTACCCAATATCCTTTGACTATTAAGTATCACTACTAATATCTTAAGAACAGAGCAAGTTCGGCAACAAAGTGAACTTAGCTGGCGATAATGGTAGAATGGTTGTTTAATCATTTAGGCCGTTTGCCTTTCAATATATCAACAATCGATTACGGGATAACCGGCAGATTTTCGATAGAAAAAAGGCATGACCATGATGGTTTTCGCGGCGGTTTTACGCGTTACATTACGGTAGGAGTGTAATCAGCACGCTCAAACCATTGTCTTGGAGGCCTGGCTGTCACTAGTAAGTAATTGGTATAAGAGAGGTTAATATGCGCTCTCGGTTGTTTTTTAGACTCTCCTTTGCGCTCTTTGTTTGGCTATTAATCTACCTGTCATTGCCATTGCCGGTGTCATTAAATACATTTGGAAATGGTAGTGGTGAACTTCCTTTATTGACACCGCCAACATCTACAGAAACATCGAGTGCCAATTTTGTCATTAAACAGCGTAATCCCGTCGTTAATGAGGGGAATCATATTAAGCTAAGCGCTATCGACCTCAATGGCCAGCCTGCTGAGGGTGTCGGCTGGGAATCGGGTAGTCCTGATATTGCGCGAGTGAATCCTCGCACAGGAGAAGTGGAGGGTGTTAAGAAGGGTTTTGCTACCATTACGGCGCGGCGTGGCAATGAGAGTGTCTCTGTCTTTGTTGTAGTAGCCAAGATTGGCCGAGGCAAAGGAGCAAAAGTGCCCGGCGATACCAAGATCGATGGCCGAGGTGCACTTTATATTAGTAATCCTGATAAACATGTAATTTTAAGAGCCGACAAAGCGCTGACTAGTGAGATTAAACCATTTGCTGGACAGGAAAAGATCGCTGGCAATCGTAATGGTAGTTTAACCGAGGCGCTCTTTGCCGGACCTACTGCTATTGCTATAGATAATGGTCCCCGTGGTGGTATCTATATTACCGACACTCTTAATCATAGTATTCGCAGAATCGACTTCAATAATCGTGTCGAGACTGTGTTAGGCACAGGCTCACCCGGCACAAGCCCTTTTGATAGCGATGGTAGCGCATCTTTTGGACGAATGCTGTTAAGCAGTCCAAGGGGAATTGGGGTTGATACTGGCGGTAATCTTTATATTGCTGATACAGATAATCATGCCATTTACTATGTTGATTTTGCTCGTCGAGAGGTGTTGCTTCTTGCCGGTGCGCCTGGGATACGCGGTAAAGAGGATGGGCACGGACAGCAAGCACGATTTAACCGGCCATCGGGTATGGCGCTAAGCTCTGACGGTCGTATTCTTACAGTAGCTGATCAGGATAATAACCGTGTCCGTATTATCGAGATAGTACGAAAGAACAATGGTCAATTAGCAGCCAATGTATCAACCTTAGGAGTGGCTTCCAGTGCTCGTGGGGTAACAATGGCACAGCTATGGGCAGCCGATGAGAAGGCAGATGAGATTGTTTTTGATAAACCTCAGTCGGTCAGCTTAGATGGCATAGGAAATATCTATGTAGTAGACCGAGATGGTGTGCAGGTTGTCACCCGACCTACCAATCAAATGCCGCAAGTGATCCAGTTAGCACAACCAAATGTTAGTTTCAATAAGGCTGTCAGCGTGATCGTACGTGGCCGTGAGGTCTTTGTCCTTGATGAGAATGAGCAACTTGAGACAGAAGCCGTAAAAGTGGTAACCGTAGGCGGACCAGAGGTTATGGAAGTTGTTCCCAACACACTTCCTCTTAATCGCGAAGTCGAGGTGATCGTTAAAGGGAAGAATTTTGCTCCTGAGAGTGTAGTCACATTTGGTGATCGTATTGTTGAGAATGCTAAGATCTTAAGCGCTACCGAGATTCGTTTTCAGATTACCGCTCAGAATGCCCCTGGGGTGCGAACTCTTACTGTGCTTACACGCGGCGGCATTGCCCAAAGGGAGTTGGATATATTAGCAAAACCGGCTTCTGAACTGGCAGTAGGCGGAATTACTACAATAGTGGGGGGGCTCTCTTTCTTTGGTGATGGCGGTATTGCTACCAAGGGCAGCCTCTTCCATCCCATAAGAACCGCCGTAGATAGCAATGGTAATCTCTTTATTGCTGATATTTCTGCACAGCGTATACGACGTGTAGATGCTGCCACAGGGATTATTACAACCGTGGCGGGAGGCGGTTCTTCGCTGAAAGATGGAGAACTTGCTAATTTAGCAATGGTAACTCCTGCTGGGATTGCTTTGGATGGCGCCGGCAATATATTTATTGCTGATATGTATACTTCTACTGTGCGATGTGTAGATGCTTTAACCGGTAGAATTACTACAGTAGCTGGTGTGGAGTCTAGATATTTTGGTGGTGATGGCGGGCCAGCAACTAAAGCTGGTCTGGGAAGGATAACCGATATTGCCGTTGATGGAACAGGCAATCTTTATATATTGGGCGAAGACCGTCTACGCCGTGTCGATGCCAAGACTGGCATTATTACTACTATTGCTGGCGACGGTCAGAGAAAATTTAAGGGTGACAATGGTCCAGCTACTGAGGCCAGTTTTCGCTATGCACGAACCATGGCTTTGGATGCAGCAGGCAATATATTTATTGGCGATCTATTAAACCTACGTGTGCGACGTGTGGACGCGACTACCGGAATAATAACTACAGTAGCAGGCAATGGTAAATATGCTGGCCCTAGTGGCTCTATAGATATTTCTAAACGCGATGGCAAGCTTGCTACTAATGCCAGCCTTGGCTATGTATCCGGCTTGGCTATTGATAAAGATGATAGTCTATTGATCTTTGATGGTTCGCTCTCTCGTGTAGATGCTAAAACTGGTCTGATACGTACGCTGCCGATCAAAGATCCTCATCGACCCGAAGATAAATTGGTAGTGCTGGGTGGATTGGCATTAGATGGGGTAGGAAATCTCTTCATTACTACCTACCATAGTGTTAGGCGTATGGATGCGCAAAGGGGCGGCACTGCCACATTGGTGGCAGGCAGCGAGCTGGTAAGTTTTCGCGGTGATGATCTGCCAGCCGCTAAGACCAGTTTGGCAGATGTGAAAAAGATTGTACGTGATGGAAGCGGCAATCTCTATTTCTCTGATCTTATAAATGGGCTTATACGCAAATTAGATATACGCACAGGACGAGTAAAAATAGTGGCAGGGCGCGGCTCGTCTATACATCCATTTTTTCAAGATGATATACCCGCTACTGAAGTAGTGCTCTTCCCTGTTTCATTTGATGTAGACAAAGTTGGTAACTTATATATCTTCGATCTATGGAGTAATAGAATTCGTCGTGTCGATGCCACTACAGGCATTATCACTACGATAGCTGGCAATGGAGATAAGATTCTTACTAATGACGGTAGACCTGCGCTAACAGCAGGCTTAGGCAGTCTCAATGATATTGCTGTTGACGCCGATAATAATCTGTATCTGCTCTACCCTAACCGTATCAGACGAGTCGATGTGCATACAGGCATCATCAACACTATGGCCGGTGGGACCGGTGTAGCTCAGCAGGATGGTGTCCTTGCTATTGATAGCTGGCTTTCTACAAACAATATACTTATTGATGGGGGTAGCAACCTGTTAATAGTTGATAATAATCGTGTGCGTCGTATAGATACACGTACCAATATTATTTCTACTATTGCTGGTAATGGCAAAACAAAGTTTAGTGGAGAAGGCGGTCCAGCCAAGAAAGCAGGCTTAGGATATGTCACCAGTATGGCCCAAGATTCTAAAGGAAATATCTATATCGGTTCTTATGAATTTGTTACTAATGAGCGTGGTATCCTTCGTATTCTGCGTGTTGATGCTGGTACAGGAATCATTACTACTGTGATACGTAGCGATTATGGCGATTATACAGGCGATGGCGGACCTGCCGCCAATGCTAAACTCACCGGTATTGAGTCAATAGGTATAGACCAAAATGACAATCTGCTGATCAACTCTAGAAGTGTTGGGTTCGCTTCAATACGTTTGGTGAAACTGTTTGGCGAAAGTAACCACGGAGAATAGCTGCATAGTTTTCTAAACTAAAATTTTCTATAAAAATCTTTTTTCGCATGATAGCATTTATCAATGCTTAACGCGTTACTTTATAAGAGACCTTAATTCAGTCTGGGAAAATATATTTAACACACTTTTGGTAAAACCGTTTACCAATGGTAATTAACTATTACAGTAGCCTATATGCAAATGTCACATCCCCCATCACTCTGCTAAGCTCGTGGCTTCCCCAGGCCATGAGCTTAGCTTTTTCTTTTATTTACTATCAACTTTTATTAGCAACAATATTAAAGGAGAGCTAAATATCGTTCTTTACCTTTACTGTGCCTCCTGCCCAAGATGGTGCATTGATCTTATAATCACCGAGCTAGTTATAAATGAGTTCCATGATGAGATATCATCTTCCATTTTCCATTCTTCTTGATGAAAATATCGGTAGCACATCCTGATATCTGATACTCCTTGCCATTAAATTTAGATTTTTCCCAAAAGTAGTAGTTGCAGACTGCGGTATCTCCATGAAAAATAACTTTAGCATCCTTAATCTGCCATTTTTCTAATTCTAGTAAAGGCATTACCGCCTTGGCAGTCTCTAATAATTTCGTTTTCCCTTCAGATCTCTTTGAGCCACTGCCGGTAAATTCGATGAAATTCTCATCAGCAATCTCTTCTAGCGACCTGATATCTCTGGTTGCCCAGCCATTCCACCAACGTTCTACCACAGCCAGGATCTCACTTTCCTGTTGTGGTTGGTCTAGTTTTTCAGCTAACCCCGTGGCAGTTAGGTTTAGCACCACTAACATGATTAGTAAATAGATCGATAGGTGCATCTAAATATTCCTTTCTACGGTATGTGAATATAATCTCCTGCTAATGAGAGTCAGAAACTTTTCCCTGTTTCTTCATATTCTTTTCCAGATAGATTGTTACTGCTTGCTTCTCTTCATCAGTAGCATCTCCCAGTCGAGCAAGAATAGCTTTTCTGGTAATTTTCCGTTCATTCAATGGTAAACCCTCATCAAATGGTTTTTCTGCTGCTTCACCATGGCAATTAGCGCATTTCGCGATAAAAATTTTTTTACCCTGGTTGTACAAACGTTTACTATCGTCCTGTCGATTCTTTGCATTCACTTGAGACAATAGAATAACAGCCAAAATCAGTAGTATCTTTATCGTTGTTGCCATTAATACCTCCTATTAAGCTGCATACCCTCAATAAGTTGTCTTCTCTCTGGATTAGTATGACAGACAAAGCAGGCTTGTTGACCGAACACCGGTAAGTTAGAAGCAATAACATATGCCTGCGCTTTTCTCTTCCAGGTTAACAGTTTGAAACCAGTAACTGAATCTAGTCGATAAATAATATGTTTCGAGAATAGCTCTTCCTCTGGTAAGTGATCGACATTACGTGCACGTGTCGCTATCAGGGTTACAGGAATAGAGTTCAATCTATAAGCGATACACACCGCCTGCTCACCAGCCATAGGTATCAGTTTTACGCCCTGTAATTGAATGTTAGGACTACCTGCCGCAAGGTGATTGACATACATTTCTATATCTAAGCCAGTCTGCTGTTTTACCCATTGCCTTAAGGCGATCGCAGAATCAGTGGTGTAATCCGGTATTAATTCTCCTCTGAGCTGTTTTATGTGTAGGTTACGAGCAATCGTTTCCAAACTATTTAGTTCAATTGGTGCAGGCATAAGATCTATCTTTGCAGGGCGTAAATAGTAGTACCAAACCGGCGCCATTACTATCGTGATGATCGCTAATAAAGAGATTACCGTAATAGCTCGGCTACGCTTGCTTATCCACATCCACCAATAGCTGAGATCTTGACGATTTAATGGTTTGGCAACGAGCAGACTGTGCATCTCCTGCCAACTTAGAGGAGAAACCTGAGAATCTTTGATCTCTCTAGCCAGTTCTACACCTAGTCTGATATTGTCGTATTCTCTTTGACAATATTGACAAGTAGAGAGATGTGCTGCCACTTGATCGGTCTCTCTAGGTGTCAGTTCATTATCGCAGTAGGCGGACAATTTATTGGTTATATGCCGGTTAAAGAAGCTCATTGCTTAAAGATCCAGTGCATCCCGCAAATATGCGAGTTTACGTGCGATTATTTTATGACCAGCATTTAATCTTGAAGCTACCGTGCCTGGCGAACATCCTAATACTTTAGCAATCTCTGCATATGATAGATCCTCTACATACTTCAATATAATAGGCAGGCGTAATTTAGGATTTAGGCTGAGAATAACAGACTTAACTGCCTCTCGAACCTGCCGTCGAACATATCGATCTTCTTGACTCTGTTTTACAGACATATCGTTGATGGTCAATTCGCTAAAAGGCACTAATCGCTTACGTTTCTTCTCTTCGTCAATACAAGTATTGACAACTATACGATATAGCCAAGTCTCAAAGCGTGCATCGAAACTGAACTGGCCAATATTATTGAAGACCTTCAAAAATACAATCTGAGTAATGTCTTTTGCGACACAAGCATCACCACAACAAGAGAGCGCGATCGAGAAGACTTTGTCATTGTATGCTTCAAAAAGCATCTGAAAGGCAGCCATGTCACCTTGTTGACAAGTTTCGATCACGCGCTCATCAATTTCGCGCTCTCTCAGTGACATAATTGGCTCCTTGCAATTACTTAGACGACAGCTATGCTAGGATTCTTCAAGAAATTTTAGAGAAAGGAATTAATTGATGGAAGAACTAGATAGAAACATATAGGCAGCAAGAGCCGATCCGCTTCTCTCTCACTGCCTCTACGTCTGGTTAATTTCTGATTTAGCGACCAATCGCTAGCTCGATATCGATATTCTCCTCTTCACCAATTGCTTGTAGCAAGTGGCGTAGGCGTGCTAGGTTGACCCTTTCAGGCACAGCCAAATGTGCTTCAAATCGGAACATAGGTGTAGCGCTCATAGGCGCGCTATAGGTCTTAGTCTGCATAGATTCAATATTGATAGCGAGTTCAGAGAGGGCGCTAGTAAGTCGGTGCACAATACCTGGATGATCAAGCGATGAAGCAATCAATTCGCAAGGCATCATAGCCTCTTGATAGTGACGTTCAGAAGGTCGCCGCATAAATACACTGAGACCTGTATGTGTGGCTAGTTCCGACTGTTTACTCTCAATCGTGGCTAGATCTGCCTCTAGGCCGGCAATCAGCATAATGATGGCAAATTCCCCGCAGAAGACAGCCATTTTGCTGTCCTCAATATTTGCCTTATGCTCATTAATAAACCCTGAGATCTTCTGTACCAGCCCGACTTGGTCGGGGCCAACCGCACTGATGATAAGGTGCTGCTTGTTCGCCATTGCTTTCCCCTCCTTGCCCCCTGCTAGTCAGGCAGACGATTAGCTAGCCTGGCTGCTACCGGCGGCCTCTTTGATAAGCGCGCGACCAATCACCAGTCGTTGGATCTGGTTTGTGCCTTCATAAATCTGTGTGATCTTGGCATCGCGCATATATTTCTCGATCGGATAGTCACGGCAGTAGCCATAGCCACCAAATAACTGTACACAATTGGTTGTTACCATCATTGCTGTATCAGTGGCAAAGACTTTAGCCATTGCTGAGAACTTAGAGAGTCCTTTTGCTCCTGCATCGGCAGCCCGCGCGCTCTGATAGACAAGTTGACGCGCTGCTTCGATCTGGGTAGCCATATCGGCAAGCATAAACTGAACGGCTTGGAATGAAGCCACTGTCTGACCAAATTGCTCTCGTTCAGTAGTGTATTTAAGAGCCAGATCGAAGGCTCCTTGTGCTAACCCCAAGGCTTGTGCCGCCACGCCTGGGCGTGCCCAATCGAGTGTCATCATAGAGTGTTTGAAACCCTGGCCTTCTTTACCACCCAATAGATTCTCGGCTGGTACACGGCAATTATTGAAGTGGATCTCATGCACTGGCACACAGCGTATACCCATTAGATCCTCTTTCTTGCCTATTGTATAACCGGGCATACCCTTCTCTACAATAAAAGCGGTGATACCACGTGTACCACGTTCTGGATTCACAGTAGTAAAGACTGTAGTGATATCGGCGGCGCCTCCATTGGTATTCCACTTCTTATCGCCATTGAGG
Source organism: Acidobacteriota bacterium (assembly GCA_040758525.1). GTDB lineage: Bacteria > Acidobacteriota > Blastocatellia > Chloracidobacteriales > JADJPF01 > JBFLVQ01. The sequence goes on along the minus strand of JBFLVQ010000039.1, from coordinate 19,988 downwards.
ATATAACTATCGCCATCGCGCTGAGCCAGTGTCTTAAGGCTGCCTGCGTCCGAACCAGCCTTCTTCTCGGAGAGGCCGAACGAGATCAACTTGCGCCCAGAAGCGAGTTCCGGTAGATATTTCCGCTTCTGCTCCTCTGTGCCACCCAATATTATTGGGAAAGAACCGAGTGCATTCACTGCATAGACTACCCCTACCCCACCACAGGCCTTTGATAACTCTTCAACAACAATACAGAGGTTGAGGATGCCAGCACCATGGCCACCATAATCTTTGGGGATCCATACACCCATCAACCCTGCCTCTTGTAATGCACGCACTACTGACCAGGGGTATTCTGCGGTGCGATCTAATTCTGCCGCTACCGGTCGTACATAACGCTCGGCGATCTCGCGTGTCTGTTCACGATAACGCAGGTTCTCTTTCGATAATAGTTCATCCATACAAAAATCTCCTCCGTGAATTATTGGCTAAAGCGCTTATTGCAGCAGATCGTCACTCCAATCGTCAGGCAGATCCATCGGCAAAGGTGAAGCATGATGATGAATCATAAACCAATTTTGATTGACCTTCATATATAGGTTGGTCGCTTGTGCTTGACCAGAAGTAAAACCACGATCAAAAAAAGTAGCAATATTCTCCGTACACTCAACCCAGGCAACTTCTCCTATCACCTTAATAAAGAGGTTTGAGATAGTCAGCCGTAGTCCTTGTGTATTACTAAATATCTCGGCCCAACTCTGCCTGATCTCCTCCCAGCCAACAATTAACTCTGAGCCTGGATGTACACAACGCACCCAAGGCTCTGGTAGCCAGAGTTGCTCCATCGCCTTCAGATCACAAGCTTCCAGCGCTTTGTAGAATTGGGCATTAACCGTCTCTACGGCTGCCTGATCTGCCATCATTTATCGATATCCTCGTTGCGATTACCGCTGCTCCCACGGTAGTTGGGTACCCGACACATGGATTGTCGATTGTAAAGTAATGCTTTGGTAGTGTAAATCGGCGCGCGCGCGAAATCGCCTGGGTATGTTAACAAGAATTTCCCTGCCGCTTATCCGCTCCCCCTGGTATAATAATGCTGACGATGGAGAAGCGAGGCGACCAGAATAAATTAAGCACGAGTTAATGTGCGAGAGATCTGGCTGGCTACCTCGTAGAAGCATAATTAAACAATGAATGGCTCGTTGCAATGTTGGTATTTATCCAGGCAGGTTTTGATCTAATTCTACGTCTTATGCTTTTTATGGTAGAGAAGACAGCCAACCAATTGGGCGTTATAAGTAATCGTTTATTTGCTGGTCGTCCCTGTATGGAACAGGCTCGTACCTATTGGAAAGCTTGTGCCGCGCGGCGTGGTCTCTCTTTTCATACCTCGCCACCTCGTGAACAGCCTTACTTACGACTTTATGGCAACTATCGTGGTTACTCGATTCATATGCAGACAGGTTTGCCGTTTGCGGCCACCTGGAGCACAGTACAAGCCTGCTTTCCTATATCACTTGAGGAGGGATTACATATATATCCTGAGGATGGGTTCTCGCGTCAGCTTCCCGCCAGTATGCGTGGAGATATTCTGGTAGGGGACCGCGCCTTCGACGACGCTTTTGTCGTTAAGGGGGGATTCGATAACAGTGTGCGGCGACGACTCAATCCTATGGTGCGCTATCACTTAATGAAGCTATGGCAGACGCTAGAGATGGGCGATCAGTTCGAGATGAACGATTACTGTATCATCTATCAATTCCCTAAACTTATTGAGAACCCTGAGGAGTTGATGCCGCTTATCGATGCAATGGCTGATGTCATTGATGCTATCTGTGCACATCGTCAGCAGCTCTTTGTTAAATCTGTAAGCCTTGCAGAACGTTGCGAAATTTGCCATCAAGTAGATGCCTTTAACTTGGAACTCTCGTACTGCCACCGCTGCGACCATCTTAGCCGCTAAACGCTGCTATTGTGGATTGTGGATTAAGAGAAAGCTTGCTTATCAATCCGCAATAGCCAATAAGACTATTGTCGAGGCGATCTCGGTTGTGTATGATTAGCCCCATTGGGCGGGCATATCTAGATAAGTTCATTAGGGATCGGAACAAGAGATTTATTTGCCACAGAGTTCATTATGAACTTGGGATGTATCACGAACGAAAATGGCGGAATTTGTCATTATTATAATGATGGATTCTTTAAAAGCGCGAAGCAGGGAAAATGTCCTACTGCCTAGCGTGAGTAGTCATGATCAAAAGTGGTTTCTATATGACTTGCTCAGAGAAGGACCAACTTATGACGGACCAGGTGCAGGTAGCGATCGCCGGACTTAGCGATATCGGGCGAGTACGTAAAAACAATGAGGACTGTCTGTTGATGTCAGATTTCCGTGCTGGAGAGATCTTCAATGATTGTGCTGAGCGTACCTGCACGCTCGCCGACCACAGTCTTTTGCTAGTGGTCTCAGATGGTGTAGGTGGCTCAGCAGTAGGTGAATTGGCCAGTCGTCTCACAGTACTCTCTATTCACGAAGCACTAGGTCGTCTCTCTTGGGCAATCCCAGCTTATGATCGGCTTGTTGCTGCGGTAGAACAGGCCAACTATGTTGTTTGGCATGAAGGGGCACGCTCACCCGAGTATAGAGGTATGGCAGCTACTGCAACTGCCGCACTTATTGAGCGCGACCATGCTTATATTGCTGAAGTAGGCGATTCGCGTGCTTATCTGTTACGCCGTAACCGTACCACCAAACTTACTACTGATCAGTCATTTGTTGAAGTATTGGTAGCGCGAGGACTGCTAACACGTGAAGAAGCCTCGCGCCATCCACGCAAGAATATCATCCTACAGGCAGTAGGCGCCAGTGAGATAGTGCAGGTAGCGGTAGGTCAACTAGCACTACAACGTGGCGATTGCCTGTTATTATGTAGCGATGGTCTCTCAAACAATGTGCTTGAGCATGAGATGTTACAGATTGTCAACCATAGCGCCAATCTACGTGAGGCTTGCCAAGAGATGATCTCACTAGCCAACACTCGTGGTGGTAAGGACAATGCTACTGTGGTGCTGGCTCGCTTTGAAGGTGAAGGACTACCACCCACCTTAACTCGCGACCTCAATAACCCTACAGTAGAGACCTTGGCAACCTTCGATCCTGATCGTGATGCACAAAAAACCCATAAGCGCACTATGCTGCTCGGCGATCCTTTGGTCTGTAAGGTTGTAGCACCAGAACAGGCACAGATACTCTATGACCTTTATAGCTATCCCAATAGTGTTCGTGTAGCACAGCGCTACCGACGTATCAGCCGTCTCTTCGAGCAGTTGCTGGCTTACTATTCAGAGCAAGAAGAAGAGATTGAGCAGGCTTCACAATGGCTGACAGCACAATCGGCGCGTTATCCACGCTTTGAAGATCTTGATGCCAAGTTGGCTGGCTCACGCGAGCGTGTAGAAGAAGCCTGGCGTAGCTTATGGGAAGTAATGGCAGAATTTTATCCCAAGCAAGAGAAAGACAAATTCGACGACAGTTAGGGGGAGATATGTGGAAGAAGTTTTACCGAGGCTGGGGGCGCGGTGCCCTTGCTCTGATCGTCGCGCTGTTGCTCTGCCAGCCCTTTGCGCTGGCTTCTGATGGTGATAAGAACACCAAGAAAGCGTCCGATACCTCCAAGACAGTTGATATGGCTGAGTTACTACAGCGACTTGAACAGGCTGAAGCAGCGGCGGCAAGGGCTGCCGCTTCAGCATCAGAAGCCAATCAACGGGCGGTAGAATTGTCTAAAGAACTGGAGCAGGTGCGCCAGCAACTGAGTGAAACCGAGCGTGAATTGAAAAGTCGCCATAGCGCTACAGCAGTGCAGGCGACAGCCTCCTTGCAACAAGGACAAGATGAGCCACCATCTGATGAGCAGGCAGAGAGCGAAGATGAAGCTGAGCCAGAGTCGCTTGCCACATTAAGCGAACGACTTAATGAAGTGAAGGATCAGGTTGATCTACACGATACACGTCTAAAAGAGTATAGCCAAACCCGTGTTGAGACCGGTGAACGTTTTCTCGTACGGCTTTTCGGTACCATCCTCTTTAACAACTACTATAATTCTGCTGGTACATTTGATGCGCCTACCGGTCTATATCTACTTTCAAACAATAATCCTGCCCTTGAGAATGGTGCCAATTTTGGTTCTACAATACGACAGACACAAATAGGGTTTGCCTTCCAGGCGCCTTCTATAAAAGGTTGGCAGCTATCTGGCGATCTACAACTAGACTTCTTTGGTGGTAATCCACCAGTCTACAATGGCCGTGCCTTTAGCCCGCTACGTCTTCGTATCGCACGTGTACGGCTAGAGAAAGACCGCTTCGCCTTTATCTTTGGTCAAGACGATCCAATTATCGCGCCACTTAATCCAAACTCACTTGCCCAGGTCGGCTTTCCTGCCCTTGCCGAATCTGGCAATCTATGGTCCTGGACGCCACAAGCAAAGGTTGCTTATAGGCTGTTGCAACGTGAGCGTGAACGAGTAACGATTGAGGGAGCAGTATTGGCGCCATACAATGGACAGACCAACCGTGACTTCGAGTTTGAGACTCGCCCCGATGCTGGTGAGCGCGGTCGTTTCCCTGCCTTTGAATCGCGTCTCTCCTATCAACGTGGTGACTTCGTGGGGGCACCGACAAACTCCTATCTAATCTTTGATCCACAGCCACTACAACTGGGAATAGGAGTGCACTATGCACGGCAGTTGGTTGTTGCTAGTCGCAGACTAAATACCGTTGTTTTGCCTAATCGCGTAGTAAATTCGACTGTAGTAGCCGGTGATTATGTGATACCGCTAACAAACTTTTTGACCTTAAGCGGAGAACTCTTCTGGGGACGTTCGCTTAGCGGTCTAGGTGGCGGTATTGTGCAAGGACTGGTCTTTCCTTTCTATGGTGGCAATCCGATTGGTATACGTGGCCAAGGAGGTTGGACACAGTTGCTAGTACGACCTAGTAGGAATGTGGCCGTCAATTTTGCCTTTGGTGTTGATGATCCTTACAATGAGGATCTCAAAGGTACACGCTTTGAGCTAGCAGGTGGTACTTCGCGTACCGTTAATCGTACCGCCTCTTTCAATATACTCTACCGTCTGCGCTCGAACTTTATCGTCTCTAGTGAGTATCGATATATGCAGACCTTCTTTACAGAGGCGCCAAAGCGACATAACAACCACATCAATATTGGGTTTGCTTATCTGTTCTAAGATTATTGCAGGCGAGCGGTTGGCGCTGCTAATCGCTCGTTCTAGTTAGTAAAATCAACACATGCAAAGCTGTTTAGAGAATGTTATAGTCTTGGCTGTAACTATGATTTAATAATATGATTTGATAATAGGAGATAGAAGTGATGAATCGGCTTAAGATGGTTATCCTGGGGGTCGTGTTACTCAGTGTACCGTTGGCTTATGCCGGTGCAGAGCAGCAACTAGAAAAGGCGCACCAACCTGCCGCAGCTATTGAAACAGCCTTTGGAGATCCCTTGCCAGGGCTTGACTCGGATGAACTGGGTCGCTTCCGTAGCGGACGTTTTGAATTTGAACGTAGACACACAGTTGAAGAGGGATTGGGACCAAACTTTAATGAGGTTAGCTGTGTTGCCTGCCATAGTGTTCCTACTACAGGCGGATCATTGGAAAACAAACGTGATCTGGTAGTGCGTATAGGCCGAACCTTGAATGGCAAGTATGATCCCTTGACTGACTCTGGTGGCCAAGTGCTCTCACGCCAATCCATCACCACTTTTGGTCTCTCTAATTGTCGTCAGCCAGGTAATGCGATCCCGGCTGAGGCAGAATTTGTCTCCTTTCGTATGGGACAGCCCCTCTTTGGCTTAGGGCTTATTGATAGCATTAATGAGGCGACCATATTGGCTAATGCAGATCCAACCGATCAGAATGGCGATGGAATTAGTGGCCGCGCTAATATGGTGATTAGCGCAAGTACTAAAAACATCGCCGTAGGTCGTTTTGGCTGGAAGGCACAAATGACTTCGCTGCTCGATTTTTGTTCAGACTCCTATGTTGTCGAAAACGGTATAACCAATCCGATCTTTCCTACAGAACGCCGTCCCAACGGCAAGGATCCCAAGTGTGATGGTGCACCCGATCCAGAAGATGATGGGCGTGTAATCCATGCATTTACCGATTATATTACCTTCTTAGCTCCTCCACCCACCAAACCGCTAGATAGTATAGCTACCCAAGGTAAGCAGATCTTTTCCACAATCGGATGCACAGCTTGTCATATCCCAGTACTACGTACGAGCGGTAATCCTGCTGGTGGACCTGTACTAGCCAGCCGTGATGTAGCGCTCTATTCCGATCTACTGTTGCATGATATGGGTGATGATCTGGCTGATGGTATAGAGCAACCTGTAGTTGAGTTCCTACCAACAGGACAGAAACCTTCCACTGGCCGTGAGTGGCGCACTCAACCTTTGTGGGGTATTTCTGCCAAGAAATTCCTTCTACATGATGGACGCACAACTGATCTTACAACTGCGATAATATTACATGGGGGTGAAGCTGATGGTGCGCGCCGCCGATTTCTCAAACTGAAGGTGCGAGACCGAGATGCATTGCTGAGTTTCTTGAAAACACTTTAAAGGGGACTAGCAGACAAGCTGGATTGCTTTTAAGAGGGGATGCTTAGGCTCTCTCCGGCGCCAATTTCTTTTTGTCAAAATCGATTCTAAATGATAGAGTATCGATGTACAAACGTTTGATTAGTAGCGCGTAGCCGGGCAAAACAGGCTGTGTGAAAAGAGACAGCGATGACCGGATGAGTCAGCGTAGTCGCTTTTTTCTATTAAAAAAATAAATAATCTAGGCTGACGCGGCAATTTTAGGCTTAATTCATGAGATACTGTGCTCAGTGCCATAATGCCTTTGCAGACGATATTGAAGTTTGCCCTAATGACGGCAGTCCATTGGCCGATTTCGATGTTAATAAGCTGATCGGGCAAACCATCGATAGCAAGTATCAGGTAGTTGCCTTGCTTGGTTTAGGTGGCATGGGGGCAGTATTTCGTGCTCGCCATAGTTTTATTAATAACGATGTCGCAATCAAAATTATTCATCCCCGGCTAGCAATGAATAATGAGGTGGCGGAGCGTTTTCTCCGCGAGGCACGTGCGGCAGCAATGATCGATCACCCTAATGCCATTAGAGTGACCGATTTTGGCCGCGCTGGTGAACTACTCTATCTAGTAATGGAGTTTATCCAGGGTTATAGTCTTAGCAACCTAATCCGCAAAAAAGGTTATTTGGCGCCAGCAACTACTGCCAGCATAATGAGCCAAGTCTGCGCTGCGCTTGATGCTGCTCATACTCATCATATTATTCATCGAGACCTCAAGCCCGACAATATAATGATCAAGCAGAACGATCTAGGGCAACAGGTTATTAAGGTACTCGATTTTGGTATTGCTAAAATGAAGACGGCCGATAATAACAGCGCCTCTATCACCCGCGCTGGCACAATCGTCGGCACATTGAACTATATGTCGCCAGAACAGTGTCGTGGCGATGAAGTGATCGACCTACGTTCAGATATCTATAGTTTAGGTGTGGTCGCTTTTGAGATGCTTACTGGGCGCCTCCCTTTTAGTGCGCCTACTCCTACAGGATTAGCAGTCAAACATATTATTGAGCCACCCCCTGGACTCCGCTCGATCGTGCCTGATATCCCTGAACGGGTTGAGAAGGTAGTGCTGCGTGCACTGGAGAAGGAGCCTACAGCACGTTATCGCCGTGCTGGTGAGTTTGCTGCTGAATTGATCAATAGTGTACACGGTGGCGGTGACAGCAATCGTACTCAAGTACTAGTCGGCTCAGGTATGCCTGGCGATCCAGTAAAAGGGGTGACACGCCCACTTTATGAATTAGGTGGAAATCTTGAGCAAGATCTACCACCTCAAGCAGGACCTCCTACGGCTGGTTATACTGAAGCCAATACTGGCATGGTACAGCGTGCCACTATGACTTCTGCTACTAAAGTCCAGACTGATGAGCAGCCTGCTACTAAGATCAAGACCGATGAGCAGTCAGCACCAGCCTTACCACCAATACCACAACCACGTAGACGTGCTCCTCTCTATGCTGCAGTGGCTGCTGCTGTAGTGATTATTGCTGCCAGTGTAGGATATTTTTTAATACCAAGAGAAGCTGGCAAAGTACCTGCTTCGCCAGGTAGCCAAACCCCTTCCAATGAATTTCCTGGTATGGTGCTTATTCAAAGTGGTTGGCTAAAGATGGGTAGTCTGGAAGGCTTCGATTATGAACAGCCAGTTCATGATGTTTGGGTCGATCCTTTCTATTTAGATACCAATGAGGTAACAAACGCAGAGTTTGAGAAGTTTGTTAATGAAACAGGCTACCGCACCGATGCCGAGAAGGCTGGTGATGAATTAAATTGGCGTGCCTATGCCACGGCTGAGCGCAGTAATCATCCAGTAGTACAAATAAGCTGGAATGATGCCACTACTTATGCTAAGTGGGCAGGTAAACGCTTGCCTACCGAAGCGGAATGGGAATATGCTGCACGTGGTGGACAGATTAGCAAGAAGTATCCTTGGGGTGATGAGCCACCACAGCGGCGTGCCAATTTTGGTCAAGGTGGACAGACTTTTGAAGCTCCTAACATTCCCACTCAGCCGATCCGCAGTTATGAAGCAAATGGCTATGGCCTATATGATATGGTAGGCAATGTTTGGGAATGGTGTGAAGATTGGTACGATGTAAATTACTACCGCAACAGTCCAGAACGCAATCCGCGTGGTCCTGCTAATGGCAAGTCGCGTGTTATACGGGGCGGTTCCTGGTTTACTGATTACACCAAAATAAGAGTATCAACTCGTATTAGCGAAATACCGGACGGTTATGAATATGATCGTGGATTTCGATGTGCAAAGAGCAAATAGATTAAAAGGGCGGTTGCTTATTTTTCTGCTGTTAGTAGTAACCCTAGCAGGGGCAGCAGCAACAAGTCATTCAGCCGCATCATCACAAACCGCAGCCGGCAGTACTGTCTCGATTGTCTCTGGGACAGTCTCACTACTCAATTCTAAGCGTAAAGATCCTGCCAATGTCGTAGTCTGGCTTGAACCACTCTCTGGGCAAGCGCGTAAGCGTGTTGCTGAAGAGGTAGCGATTCACCAAGTCAAGAAGAAGTTTGTCCCTCGTGTCGTTGTTATACAGACTAGCCAGAAGGTCGATTTCCCCAATGATGATCCCTTTCAACACAATGTCTTTTCCAGTTCTGAGTTGAAACGTTTTGATCTAGGGCTTTATCAGGCAGGTGAATCGCGTCCAGTGTCCTTCTCGCGTCCAGGAGTAATACCAATATTCTGCAATATACATCCTCAGATGAAGGCATATGTAATAGTTGTCAAGACTCCTTACTATACACAGAGTAATGATAAGGGAGAGATCAGTCTGCAGAATGTACCAGCCGGTAGCTATCGGCTTAAAGTCTGGCATGAGCGCTGCAGACAAGAGAACTTGGACAAGCTGACACGCCAGATCACAGTGGGCCAAACTGGCTTTAATTTAGGTAGCATTGAGCTTGACGAGAGCGGCTTCTTTGATACTCAACATAAGAACAAGGACGGTAGAGATTACCTTCCAAACTAGGCAATGGATGTAAACGCTGCTGGCTAAATAACGCTAGTTCGAGAGAAGAATTAAGAGCCGGCAGGGCAAAATATCTTTTGCCCTGCCGGCTTATCTCGAATTGACGTTAAATAACCTGTTATTTTTTAGCGGCCTTGAAATTTGGGTGTGCGCTTCTCAGCAAAGGCGCGGACTCCTTCGACAAAATCCTCAGTACCAACCGATTCGATCTGCATCTCGGCTTCTAGTGCTAGTTGCTCTGTTAATGAGGAAGAGGAACTGGCATTAAGTAGTCGTTTAAGCCGACCGATTGCTGCCGTAGGTAATTCCGCCGCCTGCTCTGCAAAGAACTGTACTGAGCTGGCCAATTCGCTATCCTGCACCACAACATTGACAATACCCAGTTGCTTTGCCTGTTCAGCATCAATCAGTTCGCCAGTTAACATCATCTCCATAGCTTTGGCTGCGCCAACAATACGTGGTAAGAAGAAGGTACCGCCACAATCTGGTACCAGACCAACACGTACAAACGCTTGACTAAATTTGGCGCTCTCGGCGGCAATACGAGCATCACAAGCAAGCGCTATATTGAAGCCAGCGCCAGCAGCAACACCATTGATAGCAGCAATGATCGGCTTAGCAAGATTGCGCATCTTGAGAATAAAGTTATGACAGGCTTCTAATGGAGCAACAATCCGCTTGGTTGGCTCGCTTTCAGCAAATTGGGACATCTGTTTAACATCGCCACCCACACAAAAAGCCCGCTCGGCACCGGTAACAATCACAGCACGAATATCATCACGCTTCGCTAGTTCATCAAAGACAGCATTGAGATCATCTGCCATCTGAGCATCTAGCGCATTAAGTACTTGAGGGCGGTTAAGGGTTATCTTGGCAACACTCTTTTCATAAGATAGAAGAATGGTTTGATAAGTCATGATCTTTCTCCAGCAAATTTATCAAGCTAATGTGGCGAGGGTGCCGGCTTTAATCTGGCGTACTAACTCCAGCCATTCGTTGCGCTGTAAGTGTATTACTGTACCATCTTTGCTGACCAAAATCTCGCCTTCTGCATTTATCTCTAGATGCGCAGCGCCTGCTCCACCAAGTGTAATAATGGTTGCCATACTAGTATCACCAGTTGTTGTACGCTCTCGTGTGCTGGCGCGCGCACCAGGAAAATGGACTTCTAAAAACTCTATCACTGCGGTAAGCAGCGAGTGTAAAGGGTGATTTTTATCGTTCTTTTCTAAATCTGCTTCCATAGCGCTAAGATAGCTAATAAAGCTACCAGCAAAAGCAAGACCAGCATCATGTAGCATACTCTGATCGTAGTAGTAACTGAAAGTCTCTGCTACGGTATCAGAGATCATCCCACCCAGCATCAAGGCACGCGAGAGTACACCAAGCAACAGGCGTGCTGCTACTTCTGCTTCGACCTGCATATGCTCAATAGTGCGTGGACTACAGACCTCAAAGAGAAGTTTGAGACGTACTACATCACCAAAAGCGCGCAGTAACAAGCCAAGCGCATCTTCTGGAGAAGTCTGTTGAGCCACTTTTGACCAACCTGCTTTATCTATTAACAGCGTCCAGAAATGCCAGCCATGTGGTGCAACTGTGCGTAGTAGCCGCCAAATTGCCGTGTGTGCTTGTATCCACTTAGGATTAAAACAGAGTGCGATCTCACCTTCACGATCGATCACAGTTGTATGTAGACTGTTCAGTACCGCTTCGAAATCCTGTGGATCAAGCGCCGTCTGTAATGGCGATAATAACTGGCTAGCAAAATCCCAAGTGACATTAAGCAGACCTACGATACGCACCTGATCGGTGAGTACCAGACCAGCAAGTAGATCGGTAATCTCCTCCTTACCAATATCTGTATCACTTAAGAAACGTCCCCCCGTACGTGTAAGCATAGTAGTAAGCACCATTGAGAGATGACCAGAACGTTCTGGTGCGCTCTCGCCAAGCTGCTCCATTATTGCATCGATCTCTTTATGATATTGCCGGCCAAGCAACGATGACTGGCGACGTTTACCCATTGTTTTCCAAAAACGTGCTAGCCAATGTAGACGATCTGATTCGGGAAGTACTTGCCCATTCGAGCCACGCAATAGACGTGAATCAAGTAGTGCCATTGCTGTAAGGGTCTCTAGTGGTCCCCCCAGTTCACTATGTAGACGCTGTTGCAATGTTGGTGACTGCTCAATCACACGTGTCAATACACGTCCAACAAAATTGTGTGCAACATGATATTTATTACTGCTGGCATCTCCTACTTCTAGCTGGGCAAGACCAGCGCTTAGATAAGCTTCAAAATATTTTGCTGCGTTTACACGTGGTAGTTCCTTACTACGTTTCAGCATACGATCGATATCTTCAAGCTGTTGGCAGGCAAGCAGTGTCGGCGGTAGGCAGAGTAGCCGCGCTGCTGCTGCTGCTTCACGACGCAATCGATCGCCTGGCTGTTCATCAACTGTCTGCCATTGCTGCCGGTCTGTACGAAAGACTAGTAATTTATTAGGCGCATCAGGATCGATGAGTAGATGACTACTCACATGCATCATCTCGAAATTGCAATATTGGAATAGCTCTACAATGGCTCGCAGTAGTATCATTATGCTTGGCCAACCAGTATCGCTATAGGCAAGCCGTACAGGTGTCTGTAACTCTCTTTCAATAACTGTGGCAAGTAGGTTGATAGTCTCTAAACAATGTAGTAAGTATTGGCCGACTTCAGGATCTATAAGAATATCTGCTGTGGCGCCACCTGGTGAGACAGCGGCTTGGCCAATTAGTACTCCCATCATTGTGCCAATTGTGACTGTTTCTGGTAATGTGTAGTGCGCCCAAGAGAAGCGTTGGCGGAAGCCAACTACTCGCAATTGGCCACGTCCTGCCTGTCCCAGTAGACGGAAACGCTGTTCAGACCAGTCACCGGTCCAGGGTTGCCCAGTTGATACGGTTGCGCCCAACAGTTGATCGAGAGCGTCCATAGAAAGGAAGAAGCGTTTCAGATACTGTACTTCGCGTAGCACCTTGTTATATTCACGACGTACTGCTTTGATAACTTTGGGAGCATAACGTAGTGATGGATTTGGTTCGGCAACATTGATCTGTTCAAGAGAGTCTAGTCGTACCTTGGTGAGTGCCATACTACGACGGCGTTCCATCATTGCTGTACCATAGGCAGCAACGGCTGCAATCAATCGCTCCCTTTGTGACTCAAGCAGTTTATAACCAATCTCGGTATCACGCGTCTGCCAATCTAGATAAAGCGCTACTTCATGCTCAGCGGAAAATGTGCCAGTAAGGTTCAGTTGTGCCGGTAAAATATGGGTCAAAGTAAGAGGATCGCCATAGACAGCATTGGCCCATTCGAGGATCTCCATCACGGCGTCAATTGACTTTTGCGTCGTCATCTGTTCCCTTTACTATTGCGAAATAGTTACTGCAGAGTGATTAGCCAATCGGCAATCTCACTACGCTCCTCTTCAGAAAGCTCATCGAATGGTGGCATAATATTATTGAGTCCAGCACTGGCCGGATCCACCATTAGCTTGATCATTGCTTCACGCGAGCGTCGCTGACCAACACCTACTAAGCGGGGACCAAATCCTCCTTCACCTTGTGGTCCATGACAGCCTGCACAATTTTGTACAAAGAGAAATGGTGGTGGTTTAAGCACTTTGGCAGCGGTGGCAAGCTGTTGTGGGGAATCTAGTGTGACTAACCAGGAAGCAAGCTGCTCACGTTGATCCTTAGACAGTTGGCGAAAGGCGGGCATTGCTTCAGAAAGACCATGGTTGGTTGGCTGGGCAAGCAGTTGTACCAACTCCTTAGCAGTGTAATTACGTTTGGCAGCCAGACCAATCAGTGATGGTCCCAGCGTGCCACCGGTCGCTTGGGGACCATGACAAGGTGCACATAGACCTATAAAGGCTTTCACCACGGGTGGCTGATCGATGACTGCAGTGATTGAACTCTCTACTACTGGCGCAGGAGTGGCACGTCCTACTGGCACCGGGCGGAATGGCGCTACATTTAATTCGCGAGTCAATTCACGCTGGCGAGCTAGTTGTGCACTTATCTCCGGATTGCGATCAGCAAGTACTGCAATCAAAATTAGCATCAATATACCAATACTGAGAGTAGCAACAATTCCTGTTGGTATTTTACGTGTGCTAAACCTAAGGCTGCTACCATTATCAATGAATGGCAGGCTCGTCAACAGTCCAAACATAACCAGTAGTACGATCAAGCTGCCTATGCCTTCAAAACCGGCTGGGAAGAGCTTAAGCAATTGGAAGAGAGGAAGGAAATACCAGACAGGACGGGCAATATAATCGGTATTAGAAGGATCGGCAACCGGCTCTAATGGTGCACCCCATATATAAGCAGATAACAGAATCGTTGTGAAGACCAATGCTGTTGTAAAGACTTCACGAGCAAACTGATTGGGATAGTAGGTTTCTCCTTCCCTGTGTTCGGTCTGCGGTAATTTAGCGATCGCTGTGGCACGTAGTCGTAACAGCGCTAGTAAGAGTGCTGGAATTGCCAGTACATGTACAGCAAAGGAGCGCGACAGTGTTAGCGTCGAAATCTCTATATCGCCAATAAAAAGCCGGCTTAATAGACCACCTATAAGCGGTAAGTCAGCAAGAATACTTGCACCTACCCGCATACCATAATAACCACGTTGATCCCAAGGTAGCAACTGGCCAGTAAAGCAGGCAGCAAGGATGAGTACAAATAGTAGTAGACTAGCAAGCCAGACCAACTCACGCCGCACTCGGTAGTCAGCATGATAGAAGAGTAGTAGCAGATGTAGCGCTGCTAATATTACTAGTGCGTTAGCAGTATAATGATGCACTGCATGTAGTAGTGCTCCGGCTGGTACTTCTTTTATTAAATAGAGCAGACTAGTGTGGGCATGTGGGCTGCTTGGCACATAATAACAGCTAAGTACAAAACCAGTAATAATCTGTAGCAGGACCAGAAATAAGATTACTACTGCAATCGCTGATAGCCAGCGGTTTTCCTGTGTGGGTGCCACAAACCGTGTGCGCAATGCGCTCGGCAAGGCAATACGAGTATCTAGCCATTGCAGTATTCGATCAAACATACCGGCGTTTAAATGTTGAGATCCTTTTGTGCCACTCCCGTCCTGAAGCGTTGATACTTGACCTCAACGACGTTGGCTTTAATACGTGACTCTAGTAGATCCATATCACGAGGTGTAGGTCCTTCAGTCCTCTGTCCACTCGCTGCCCAGCGACTACCATGACAACCACAGAAGAACCCTCTTGCCTCCAAACCGATTGGACAACCGGCATGTGGACAGATCGCCGAGAAGGCAACAACCTGCTCACCACGACGCACTAGCCAGACAGCCTCCTGAGTATTGTTAGCAAGCCAACCGACTCGCTCTGTAATTACAATATTAAAGCGTGTAGGTTTGTTCTCTGGGATCTCTACCAGCGTAGCAATAGGGCTCCATTCTTCTGTTGCAGTACGTCGGCGTAGCGCGGGACCAAAACCTGATACTACTGCAATTAAGGTAGTAGCACTACTTACCAGTGCCAGCGTAAGCCAGGCAAGTTTACCTAACAAGCTACGTCGCTGGAGATCTGGAGAGCTTGCTGATTGAGTATTCATCTTAAACCTCGAGAAGCAGGATTATTAGCTATGTATAATCACTTATCTTAGCACTTTTAGTCGAAATAATAGGTAGCTTTAAGTGATCGACAGTGCGACCAGCTTATCATCCCGCAATGTGATCTGTAGATAATGTCCATTGGTAAGCGGGATAAGGTAGTTTTCTGGTCCCCCTCCTGGCGCAGTAGCATTTACATCTACATAGGCATAGATCCCGGGCAACTGTTTCATAATAACTTCAAAATCTGGAATACGTCGACTGCCTACCTTAATAAAACAGCCTTCAGATAAAGTGATAGGAAGGTTGATAGCCTCGATCTTTTGCTGAAATTCATCCATACAATTTCTCCTGATATCCCTTTACTGGCCTGGCTCAATGTAGATTGTAAATGCGGATGCTGCTTGCTATTGTGCTGGATACAACAGTGAATAATAAGTTGGTTGCAAGCTCATACTCCGGTTCTGATGGCAAGCAATTTGACGTTATTCCATTGAGCCTTCGCCGATAATAATGCAGACCACCATTGCGCGTCCAGATCTTCTCGTAAGGGGTGCCGGTTTCACGAATGGCTTGCTTGACACTCCCCATCAGTCTGTGAATACTCGATTGCCGGGCCTGGCATGGGCAGGCATTGACTCTTTTAGCTAAGGAGTGTACATAGTATGTATAAAGTCACCTTGATCCCTGGTGATGGCATAGGCCCAGAAGTGACAGGTGCAGCAGTACGCTTGTTAGAAGCGGCTGGGGTAGAGATAGAGTGGGAGAACTACCTGATTGGGGCTGCTGCCCAGACCAAATATGGCGAGACCCTACCAGTTCCACTGATCGATTCAATTCTACATAATCGCATTGCTCTTAAGGGACCTGTAGGTACACCTATTGGCAGCGGTTTTACTAGCGTCAATGTAGCCTTACGCAAGCGATTAGATCTATATGCTAACCTGCGTCCAGTGCAAAACCTAGCCGGTATAAAAACACGCTTTGAGAATGTTAATCTGATAATTGTGCGTGAAAATACTGAGGATCTATATTCAGGACTTGAGCATGTTGTTGTACCAGGTGTAGTTGAGAGTCTTAAGATTATCACCGAAAAAGCCAGTCGCCGTATTGCCCGCTTTGCCTATGAATATGCCCGTAAAAATGGCCGACGACGAGTTACAGCAATCCATAAGGCTAATATAATGAAGCTCTCAGATGGTCTGTTTCTCGATTGTGTGCGCGAAGTTGCCAAAGATTATCCCGATATCGAAAGCGATGAGAAGATTGTTGATAATATCTGTATGCAACTGGTGATGCGCCCAGAGCAGTATGATGTGTTATTACTTGAGAATCTTTATGGTGATATTATCTCTGACCTTGCTGCCGGTCTAGTAGGAGGATTGGGTGTTGTGCCAGGCGCCAATATTGGCGAAGGAGTGGCAATTTTTGAAGCCGTGCATGGTACGGCGCCCGATATTGCTGGCAAAAATTGGGCTAACCCAACGGCGATCATACAGACTGCAATACTGATGCTGGAGTATCTAGGTGAGCTAGAGGCGGCCCAGCGTATACGTACTGCACTGACTACA
Organism: Acidobacteriota bacterium; assembly: GCA_040758525.1. GTDB lineage: Bacteria > Acidobacteriota > Blastocatellia > Chloracidobacteriales > JADJPF01 > JBFLVQ01. The sequence continues at coordinate 3,114 of JBFLVQ010000039.1, read as the reverse complement.
GTACTCGCTGAAGGCAAAGTGCGTACCCGTGACCTAGGCGGTCAGGCCAGCACAACAGAATTTACCGAAGCGATTGTGCGTCATCTGCCGCAAGTTTAACATCGGCGGAGCAGCGCGCCTATACCACTACAATGTAGTATAATGATTGATTCTGCCCATAGATACTAAAGTAGTGGGGACCTTCATCAAGAAGGGTATCGCCAGACTGAAAGGAAGTTTTTACGAATGAAGATTGAGCTGGGACCGAATCGTCTGGAAGAGATTGCCACCGATGCATTGGTGGTGCCAATTTTCAAGGGCGAGACTACCGAGCAAGGACTACTACAGCGCCTTAATGAATTGACGGATGGGATTATTGCGTCAATCTTAGAGGCTCGTGAGATGAAAGGAAACAGAGCTGAACTGGTATATGTACACACTGGTGGACGGTTGAAAGTGGCCCGGCTAATACTAGTCGGTGCTGGTGAGCGAGAGAAATTCACTCACCTGATACTTGGCCAATTAGCTGGCGCAGTTGTTCGTATGATGCGTAATAAACGTGTCTCCCGTGCTACTATGCTAGTCCGTAGTGAGTCATTAGATTGCGGCTTGGCCGCGCGCCTAATCACAGAGAATGCGCAACTTGCCCTCTATGAACAGGACAAATATCAGCATAAAGAAGCAGGAGATGAGCGTTTCATACCTGAACAACTTGCGCTTGCCTTTCTTGATAACACAGCACCGGATCGTACAGCGATCGAGCCTAATATTACTCGTGGTATGGTGGTCGCAGAAGCAACCAATTTTACCCGTGATCTATGTGTTGAGCCAGGTAACACACTTACACCAATCAAGTTTGCTGAGCGCGCTGAGGAGATAGCGTCCCAAGTCGGACTGGAATTTGAAGTCATTGATGAAGCAAAACTGAAACAACTTGGTATGGGTGCATTACTAGCCGTTGCACGCGGTTCAGAGGAACCTCCACAAATGATTATCCTACGTTACCGTGCTGCTGGCGTAACCAATACAGGCCGTCCTATTGCCCTGGTTGGCAAAGGAATTACTTTCGATTCAGGTGGTATCTGCATCAAACCACGTGATGGTATGTGGGAGATGAAGATGGATATGGCTGGTGGTGCAACCGTAATTGGTACTCTTGCTGCGATCGCGCGACTCAAACCAGCTATTGATGTGATTGGCATTGTCCCAGCCTCTGAGAATCTCCCTTCTGGTAAAGCATATAAACCGGGCGATGTACTACATGCCTATTCTGGTAAGACTATTGAAGTGATCGATACAGATGCAGAAGGCAGACTGATACTGGCTGATGCACTACATTATGCAACTCAGCAGAACCCAGCTTGTATCATTGACCTGGCCACACTTACCGGTGCCTGCATTGTTGCGTTAGGTAGTCTGCGTGCTGCCATTATTGGTACAGATGAGGCATTAGTGAAGGAGTTACGTGCTGCCAGTGAACGTGCTGGTGAGAAACTTTGGCCACTGCCACTGACTGAAGAGTATCGTGAAATGATCAAGAGTGATATTGCCGATATTAAAAACTTGGGTGGCCGTTATGCTGGCACAATTACGGCAGCAGCCTTTCTACGTGAATTTGTCGATGAGCTGCCTTGGGTGCATCTGGATATTGCTGGTACTGCCTGGCAGGAAGAAGATAAGCCAGAATCGGCCAAAGGCCCAACCGGATTTGGTGTACGTACTCTAGTTGAGTTTATTCTTGCGCGTGCTGCTAATTCATAAATTGCTGCGCTGGTTTTTTTAATTAAGGAGTTGAGCATCTATGAGAAGAAGTATATTGGTAACTCTTATTACAATTTTAGGGCTGGTGAGCCTGCTGCTTACGCCTGGCTCATCGGTGTATATGCAATCTGAGAAGACCCGTAAGGCGCCAAACTTCACTTATCCTGATCTTACCAAGAAAAAGCATACACTGGCTTCGCTTAGTGGTAAGGTAGTAATTATCAATTTTTGGGCTACCTGGTGTGGTCCATGTCAGAAAGAGATCCCTTCCTTTATCAAACTACAGAAGAAGTATGGCGATAAGCTGGCTATTCTAGGTGTCTCCTATGATCAGACCCAGGACATAGTAGATGAATTTGTCAAGAAGAATGAGGTAGGACGACAGATTAACTACCCAATCGTTTTCAATGGACAGCTTGAATCATTCTTTGGTGATCAAGAGGCGATTCCCACTACCTTTGTGATCGACAAGAAGGGCTTTATACGCGACGAGCATGTAGGATTTGCCACTTATGAGAAGTTTGACACACTAGTCGAGAAATTGATTAGCGAGAATTGAGTTAATTGAGTTAAATATATTATTTAGGTTGTTGCTCTTTGGTTGGGTTTAAATTGTACTCTTTGCTCTACCTGGGGATATGCTAAGCCACTCCCAGTTCTTAGCAAGATGTGTACGAGCTATCAATACAATTTGACCGACATAATAGGCTACCTGTGCCAATGATCTTTGCAGTGCATTAGAAACAGTTAATCCTTTACCTCTAATCTTTACCTCTTTGCCTAGCTCAATTGTTGCTAATTATAGGAAAAGCGATTTGAAAACTCCGCAATTGATTGCGGAGATGAAAAATCGTATCGCGCGAAAGCGTGATAATAGCCGCATAAATACAGGCCATTTCATGGAATAGTATTACTAACAATGGTATAGTTTGAGTATGAAGAAAGCCTTCAAGTTTCGTATTGAACTATCTCCAGCCATTGAACAAAAGCTTGTCACTACCTTGGAGCTTTGTCGAGAACTCTACAATGCTGGATTAAAGGAAAGAAAAGAGGCTTACAAACTTGCTGGCATCTTGATTAACTATTACCAACAAGCTGACCAACTATCTGAGATTAAGCAGATTCGCAGTGATCTAAAAGCGATACACTCACAGGTTCTACAACATACCCTGAAGCGGTTGCAGAATGCCTTTGATCGATTCTTTGAACGCTTGGGTAAAGGGGAAAAAGCTGGCTATCCTCGCTATGTGCGATGTAGTAAGCTGAGTGATAAGAGTGGAGAAAGGATAATCCGATCTCCCAGCAGATTCCATCCTGCTGTCCCCACGTAAAAAGAGTAACTTACTCTGGTCACATTGGTAGTAAGTAATGAAT
>JBFLVQ010000038.1:0-25000 GCA_040758525.1 Acidobacteriota bacterium | reverse complement strand
CTTCAATGGCAAGCCTCAAGGCTGGGAGCGAAGGCCCTTATGGGCCGATAAAGCGGACCTGAGTTGCTGCCAAGAAAATCCTCGTTAGCCAGCTTGGAAGCCGACCGTACCGCAAACCGACACAGGTAGGTGGGGAGAGTATCCTAAGGCGGATGTGAGAATGCTCGTTCAGGAACTCGGCAAATTAACCCCGTAACTTCGGGAGAAGGGGTGCTCGCTCGATGAGGGCGAGCCGCAGTGACCAGCGCCAGGCGACTGTTTACTAAAAACACAGGTCTCCGCAAACTCACAAAGAGGAGGTATGGGGGCTGACGCCTGCCCAATGCTGGAAGGTTAAAAGGAGGGGTCAGGGCGCAAGCCCAAAGCTCTGAATTGAAGCCCCAGTGAATGGCGGCCGTAACTATAACGGTCCTAAGGTAGCGAAATTCCTTGTCGGGTAAGTTCCGACCTGCACGAATGGCGTAACGATCTGGCGACTGTCTTAACGAGCAGCACAGCGAATTTGTAGTACCGGTGAAGATGCCGGTTTCCCGCGTCTAGACGGAAAGACCCCGTGGACCTTTACTATACCTTGGTAGTGAATCTGGGCAGTTGATGCGCAGGATAGGTGGGAGGCTGCGAAGTCGGGCTTTTGGGCTCGGCTGAGCCAACGGTGAGATACCACCCTTCAGCTGTTCGGATTCTAACCTGCTCCTCTGTAGCGAGGAGAGGGACACTATCAGGCGGGTAGTTTGACTGGGGCGGTCGCCTCCTAAACGGTAACGGAGGCTTCCGAAGGTTGGCTCAGGGTGTTTGGAAATCACCCAAAGAGTACAAAGGCATAAGCCAGCCTGACTGTGAGACAGACAAGTCGAGCAGATGCGAAAGCAGGGCTTAGTGATCCGGCGGTATCATATGGAAGAGCCGTCGCTCAAAGGATAAAAGGTACCCCGGGGATAACAGGCTGATCTGAGCCAAGAGTTCACATCGACGCTCAGGTTTGGCACCTCGATGTCGGCTCATCGCATCCTGGGGCTGAAGAAGGTCCCAAGGGTTCGGCTGTTCGCCGATTAAAGCGGTACGTGAGCTGGGTTTAGAACGTCGCGAGACAGTTCGGTCCCTATCTGGCGTGGGCGTAGGAAGTCTGACGGAATCTGACCTTAGTACGAGAGGACCGGGTTGGACCAGCCGCTGGTGTACCTGCTATCGTGCCAACGGTAGTCGCAGGGTAGCTAAGCTGGGCAGGGATAAACGCTGAATGCATCTAAGTGTGAAGCCCGACCGAAGATGAGACTTCCCCATGAGGCTCGTGGTAGACTACCACGTTGATAGGCTGGTGGTGTAAGCTGGGTGACCAGTTCAGCCGACCAGTACTAATGTCCCATCGGCTTGACCACTACTTTTGCTCTCCTACTGTTTGTTTACTACTCATTCTTTCCTTGTCTATTCGGTATTTATTTTTCATCTCGTTTCTGGCTGGCTCCCCTTAATCGGCATTGGTTGAGCCTTACAGCCTACAGCTTTCCGGCGACCCTATCGGAGGGGTCACACCCGTTCCCTTCCCGAACACGGAAGTTAAGCCCTCTCGAGCCGATAATACTGCACCCTCACAGGTGTGGGAACCTAGGTCGTCGCCGGATCTCTCCTTCTCTCACATTAAAGTGATCTTCAAATCTAATTTCACTAAATTAGACAACTTTTTATGATTATAGTCGATAATGTGAATGAATAATCATTCACTCGAAAGCATATGGTTTCTTTGGCAGTATTTGGCCCGGGCAGCTACAAAGTTGTCCGGGCAATTTTTTGTTTATACTGAGGGTAACAATATCGTGGAAAAAGTTATTTTTATGTTATTCTTGCTGATTGGGAGCAGAGATGGCTTATAACGATCTAAGAGAGTTTATCAAGGCTTTAGAGAAAGCGGGCGAACTTAAACGTGTACAGGTAGAAGTATCGCCTGAATTAGAGATCACAGAGATTACAGATCGACTATGCAAGCGTCCAGAGGGTGGACCAGCACTGCTTTTTGAGCAGGTAGCTGGCCATTCAATGCCAGTGCTAATTAATGCCTTTGGCAGCCCGCGACGTATGGAGATTGCTCTAGAGGTTAATGGTTATCGCGAGATTGCCGAACGGATCACAGAGTTGCTCGATTTCAAATCTCCTCAGGGCTTAATAGAAAAGGTAAAGATGTTGCCAAAACTGGCTGAATTGGGAAAGTTCTTTCCCAAGCCGGTCCGCTATGGCCCTTGTAAAGAGGTAATAGAGCGCGAAAAATTCTCCCTCTATCAACTCCCTGCACTTAAATGCTGGCCAGAAGATGGAGGTCGTTTCATCACCTTACCACTAGTATTTTCTAAAAACCCGCTTACAGGAAAGCGTAACTGTGGTATGTATCGTATGCAAATCTATGATGAACGCACCACGGCAATGCACTGGCAATTACATAAGCATGGGGCAAGCCATTTTCGTGAGCATGCCAAACGTAGCCGCGAGCCTATGGAGGTGGCGGTAGCAATTGGCGCTGATCCTGTGACAATCTTTGCTGCTACCTTACCGCTTCCTGACGATCTAGACGAGATGCTTTTTGCTGGTTTTCTACGTCGCAGTCCTGTCGAGATGGTGAAATGCGAAACCGTTGATATAGAAGTGCCCGCTACTGCTGAAATTGTCTTAGAGGGCTATGTTGATCCTGCTGATATACGTAGCGAGGGTCCATTTGGCGATCATACAGGCTTCTATACATTACCCGATCCATATCCGGCTTTTCATGTGACCGCTATTACACGCCGCAAAGATCCTATTTATGCCACCATCGTAGTAGGAAGGCCACCTATGGAAGATTGCTATATGGGAGAAGCAATCGAGCATATATTTCTTCCTCTCTTTAAGCGGCAATTTCCTGAAGTAGTCGATATGCACATGCCCTTTGAAGGTATTTTCCACAACCTGATGATCATATCGATACGCAAAGCCTACCCTGGTCATGCTCGCAAGATAATGAATGCGGTCTGGAGTTTGGGTCAGGCAATGTTCACTAAATGTATAATTGTGGTGGATGAGGATGTCGATGTGCGGGACATACGCTATGTGGTATGGTATGTATTAAATAATATCGATCCAGAGCGCGACATTCAATTTATGATGGGTCCGATTGATGTGCTCGATCATTCCTCGCGACTACCCGCCTTTGGTTCTAAGATGGGTATTGATGGTACGCGTAAATGGCCTACAGAGGGTTTTACTCGTGAGTGGCCACGCGAAATTCGTATGAGCGAGGAGATCAAACGGCTGGTCGATTCAAAATGGGCCGATCTGGGGTTATGAGATTGTGGCGGATAAGATTTTAATAGTTGATGATGATCCAAATTTACGCAAAATGTTGATGACTGCGCTTGGCAAGCACTATGAAGTGGTAGAGGCCTCCTCCGGCGAAGAGGCATTAACAATTGCTAGCCATGGTGATGTACGTCTAGTGTTGCTTGATATTATGATGCCAAGCATGAATGGATTGGAGACCTGCTTACGTCTACGCCGTAATCCACGTTCTTGTCATGCCACTATTGTTATGCTCACAGCACGTAAGAATGAGGATGATGTAATCGAAGGTCTCAAAATGGGTGCCGACGATTACCTCACTAAACCATTCAAATTTTCTGAGCTGAAAGCGCGTATCGACAGCCACTTACGACGGCAATGGCGGGAGCTACAGGCAAGTCCATTAACTGGGTTGCCAGGCAATCGCCAAATTCAACAGATTATTAATGCAAATTTGAAAGCAGGTGTGCCATTTGCGGTTATCTATGGTGACCTCAATAATTTCAAAGCCTATAATGACCGCTATGGCTTTACTGCTGGTGACGAGGTATTAAACTATACTGCCAATGTTCTTACTAATGCGGTAGTAGAAGCAGGTGATAGTGAGACCGATTTTGTTGGTCATATAGGTGGTGACGATTTTATCTTAGTAACCTCACCAGCACGTTGTGAGCCGATCTGCCAGCTTGCTGTTGATCGTTTTGATAGTGAGATTAATGACTTTTATGAGCCTGATGATCTGCAACGTGGCGGTATAGAGGTCATCGATCGGCAAGGGAATCGATTGATAGCTCCTTTGCTCTCTATTGCGCTGGCGGTTGTGCTCAACGATGGCAAACGTTTCTCGCACCCAGGCGAGATTGCACAGGTTGCCGCTGAATTAAAAAAGCATGTTAAACAACAGTCACGTAGTTATTATCTGATCAATCGACGCAGCAATGGTGATAACAAGAACTCCAAAGTCTGAACCCGATCATTTCATACTACTTTTTCAGCTAGAATGATGAGCAGGGAACTCCTACGTCAGATCAAGCCGGTCGATCAACTACTAGAACAGGCTTCTGTACAGTCCTTAATTGCACAGAGTAGTCGAGAGTTTGTACGTGATTGCCTGCGTTTAGTGCTTGATGATTTACGTGCACATATAATGGCTGGTAAGATAGCTGCCGATACTGATCTACAATCCGTCATTGAACGTGAATTGATAGCATATTGGCAACATATGCTAAAGCCGCATCTGCGTCCAGTAATAAACGCAACTGGTACGCTATTACACACCAATTTAGGTCGTGCGCCACTCGCTCCCGAAGCAATTGCCGAAATTACCAAGATCGCTGCTGGTTACTGTAATCTCGAATATAACCTTATGGAGGGAGCACGTGGCAGTCGTGATGAGCATTGCGAGACGCTACTAAAAGAATTGCTTGGTTGTGAAGCAGCTATTGTTGTTAACAATAATGCAGCCGCAGTGCTACTGGTGCTAGATGAACTAGCGCATGGTGGTGAGGCGATCATTTCGCGTGGTGAAATGATTGAGATTGGCGGCGCCTTCCGTATCCCTGATGTGATGCACAAGAGTGGGACTATACTAAGAGAGGTTGGGACAACCAACCGTACACGCCTAAGCGATTATGAAGCTGTCATTAATGAACAGACACGCTTGATCCTACGTGTTCATCCTAGCAATTACCGTATCATAGGTTTTACTGAGAAACCAGCACTCAAGGATCTAGTACTGCTTGCCAATAGACATAGTATTCCGCTGGTCGAGGATATGGGGAGTGGTTGTCTGGTAGATTTGAGTCTTTGTGGTATTACTGACGAGCCGACTGCCCAGAGTTCAATTGCTGCTGGTGTTGCTGTTGTCACTTTTAGCGGTGATAAAATGTTGGGTGGACCGCAGGCAGGTATCATTGCTGGACGTGCTCAATATATTGCCCGTATACGACGTAATCCTCTGATGCGTGCGCTACGCGTTGATAAATTGAGTTATGGCGCCTTGAGTGCAACATTACAACTCTACCAGCAAGGTATCGCCTGGGAGCATATCCCTTTACTACGTGCATTACGCACCAGCGAGCAAGAGTTACTGACACGTGCACGTCGGTTTGTGCGTCGAGTACGTAGTTTAATCCCAGCCAGAATCGATCTACAACTTGCTATACGACGTGGCCACTCATTGATGGGGGGAGGGTCAGCGCCAGAGCATCTTTTGCCAACGACATTGATAACTGTTACAAGTTTACGACACTCTGCAATGGCACTGGAACAGCGCTTACGTAGTAGCGACCCACCTGTGATCGCACGTATTGAGCAGGATGAATTGGTGCTTGATCTACGTAGTGTATTGCCTCACGACGAGTCACCACTTGCCCATATTATTGCTACTCTCGCAGACTCTCTATAAACTATCAGGATTTAACTCCTATGCTTGGCCGCAAGCAGATTAAGCGGCTCGGTAGAAATGGTCCAGACCCCTTGGAAAGGATTGTCGATATCTGCTATCACGATAAGCAGCAGTGAGCAGACCAGTGTAATCAATAGTAGTAAAAAGTAGCCGATTAATGAGTTTTGCACAGGTAGCAATGTTGAACTGAGAATCAGGGTATAAGAGACACCCTGCAACAGTCGCCAGAGTGTCACAGGGATACGTGTCTTACTAATCGTGACACGATCATCACGTAGTCGTACCGCTTCTGCAATTGTTGTAAGAATATGTGTATAGATTTCTAGATCCTGCGAGCTACTAATCTGTGTGCGTAGTTTATGGACCTCTTTGAGAAGGGTATGAAAAGTCTTATCTGCCTGTTGACTTTCCTGTCCCTTAGCAAGCGCGGAAAATTCATCGCTTGCCACTACTGCTGCATAATGTGAGATCAATCGGCGACATAGCGCTTTCTGTGCAGCATGACCTTCATCAAGAAAGTTGAGCAACTCTGCAAGCACTTCTAGATTGCTTGCTTCTTTAGAAATTGCAGTTTCAGTAGTAGTGAATTGTCCCCATACGACAAAGATAATAAAGGCAGCAAGCACACCATAGATTCCTCCATAGACCTGTAGATAATCGCCAATTGGTTCGGCGGCAGCAATAAACTGTTGAGAGAGTCTTCCAATGAATGGATAGAGCAGGGTGACAATGGCAGTTATAAAGAGCAATTTGGCAATGATCTTCACGATCTCCTCCCTAGCCACAACAGGGCCTTAGAGAAAAATTTCTGTTTGAGGTAGAGTGTCAACTCAAGTGGGGTAATTCTACTAACAGTCTGTGGAAAAGACAGCGGCAGGCAAAGTAGAGAGTTTAAATAGATATAACAATCAGCCACTGTTTGAGTGACCACTTGCCCTCCAGTTAGCGCCTACGGGGTTAGCTGACGGGTTCGGGCACTGGCAACGCCCTACCAGGAGTTACTCCTGGATTCACCCCTAGGGTCTAAGCCCTGATTTGGGTCCCCCGCTCCGTTCAGAACTCTAAACGGATTAGGCCGACAAATGTGAAGTGCACAGCAGGAAAGCTGGCACCTGTATCCATTATACTCTCTGTAGCTGAATTCTCTAGCAATTATTCTTCTGGTTTAAGAATTAATACTGCGCCCCATTCGTAGATGTCAGCATAGGCAATTCTACGTTCACCATCCTGCCATTGTGCAAAGTAGATCGGTGCGCCATCATCATCAAACTTCTTCAACTCTAATGGCTTGCCAAGCAGCTTATTGAAACTACGTATACGCTGTTTGCCAACACCATTAGCATAGCTACCGTCGCCGGTAAAGACCTCTACATTATTAAGTTTGCCTACCGATTGGGGTGTACCCTGGAAATAGAAGAAGCCGTGTAAATCGCCAGTGAATTCAACTACTACGGTATTCTCATCCAATTCGCCGATCGGTATCTCTGTAGTAGGCTGTTTCAATTTGATTTTAGTAGATACATTCTTGCGCACTTCTGCTAAGGATTGGCCAAGCTTGAAGCCACGCAAAAAAGCCAACTCACGCTCAGCACTGCTGTAAGGATTGGCATCTGGTTCGCTGAGTTCACGTTTTTCTGCTTCTGTGAGAGGTAGCGAGCCATCTTCATTGGGGGTAGCGGGGTCAGGTTTTGGAGTGGCTGTATCAGGTTTAGGAGCATTAGCTGGTGTAGCTTCTCCAGTTGGTTGTTTGGTTGTGCTCAGTCCTCGATCAGGAGCTGGGGTAGGGGTGGGCTGGCTTTGTGACCCACAACCAAACAGAGTAATAGCTACAAATAGCAGAATGATATTATGGTACTGGTTCATAGAGCACCTTGGCTTCGCCCGTGAGCACTGCGATACCTTCCTGATTAGCGCATTCAGTTTTCAGAGTGATAATGCGCTTTTCCTCATTATAGGCGGTTACTGTAGCCGTAGCAGTAACAGTGTCACCAATAAAGACTGGCTTGAGGAATTTGATCTCTTGGCTAAGATAAATGGCACCACATCCAGGTAGGTGCATTCCGATCACAGTCGAGATGAAGCTGGCCGTAAGCATACCATGGGCAATACGTCGCTCAAAACGGGTATGCATGGCATATTTTTCATCTAGGTGAATGGGGTTATGATCACCAGAGACAGCCGCGAAGATCTCTATGTCGGCAGACGTGATCGTTTTAGTATATGTGGCTGTCTCTCCTAGCGAGAATTTACGAGGTTGTGAATGCTGGCTCAAACGGTACGCTCCAGGTTGAAGTAACTATTGCGCAGAGAAATTACCACAATGATGGGCGGGCCGCCAAGGGCAAGTAGACAGAAACTATCTAAGACGAGAGGCTGTAGTAAGTAATTATAGTTGTCGAGAATTTTCTGAGAGCTTGGTACTGCTATTTTTTAAGACACTTTAAGGAGGCTAATAATGGGCAGATTGGAGAAGGCTTTAATCTTAGGTGCGGCTGGTCTGTTGGCTTACCAGCTAATTGCACGACGACGCAAATCCATCGACCTGTCACAATATTATCAAGGTAAGGTAGCTGTTGTTACTGGTGGGGCAAGTGGTATAGGGCTCGCTATCGTCTATGAGTTACATAGATTAGGCGCGCATGTGCTGGCTGTCGATCGAAATGAACTAACCCTAGAAAAGCTCAAAGCTGAGCTACCCGAGGTCGCTACACTGGCGATAGATTTGATTGAGGAGGACGCTCCACAGCGTGTACTTAATGAAGCGCTGGCGCAATTTGGAGGATTAGACCTACTCTTCAATAATGCTGGTATCCTCTTTGCCGGACCTTTTCTAGAGATAAATAAAGCGAATATAGAACTATTGGTAGCGGTAAACTTCACAATGCAGATTCGTATGACTCATACCATACTCCCCTACTTGCTCTCTTGTGGCCAAGGTGTGATTGCCTATACTGGTTCACTAAGCGCACATGTCTACGCCCCTATGCATAGTATTTATACTGGTACAAAAGGCGGACTACACAATTTTGTTGCCGCATTAAGACGTGAACTACCTGTTGATGGTCGTGTACAGTTGACAATTATTCATCCTAATGTGACACGTACAAATCTAGCCGATGCAAATCTCTTTGATAGAGCGGAGAAGGTAGCTGGGCTTAAGTTAGAGACCCCTGAGGAAGTGGCGCGCACCCTACTTACAGGGATTGCTAGGGGTGAGCGGGAAATCTTTGTACGTACCTCTGATCATTTTTATAAATGGGCAGAACGATTACTACCTTCTTATCTGGACTCCGGCTTCCGCCGATTTGCCGAAGTGGATGCACATAATAAAGAAGCCGTACGGTTGGCCGAGTAGCCACGATAGATAATAACAAGGAGAGTTTATGCTTACTGGCAAACAGCGGCGTTACTTACGCGCACAAGCACACCACCTGAACGCGATATTGCAGATTGGTAAGGCTGGTGTGAGTGAGAATCTACTTGCCCAAGTACAGCTTGCGCTGGAAGCACAAGAGCTGATCAAGATATCGATTCTACAAAATTGTGAACAGGATCGGCATGAAGTAGCGGAGTTACTGGTAAATAACACAGACGCAGAGTTAGTACAAATACTTGGCAAGACAGTAGTACTTTACCGTCCTTCGCATATCAACCCACGTATCAGCCTACCATAAACTCGTTTCTGGAGCTGTCGATGGCAGATTGCAAATTGTCGATATTAGATAAGATTTTATAGAAAAAGGAGACTTCCTGCAGCAATCTGTCATCGACAGATCGTATAGACGAATGCAAATTACTTTAAATGGTTTGCCTTACACTATGTTTTAATTTGATCCATCTTCCCATTCACAGTAAAATTCCCGCACAGTCGCATTGGGATTTACTGCGCTGTCGGAATCTTAGGTATAAGAAATGGCCGTTGCTTGAGACTTAGGAGATTCAATGAATATGCGATGCCAATGCGGCACAGAGTTTGACGCGACGGTGGCCAATTGTCCACAGTGTGGAGCAAGGCGAGTCGCACCGCGTGCCAATGCCGCTAAGGAAGGCGAGCTAATACCGGGTATAGTTGTTTTTGACAAGTACGAGGTTATACGTCTAATCGGGCGAGGTGGCATGGGACAGGTCTATTTAGCCCGAGACCTCAAGCTTGAGCGTAATATTGCTCTCAAGACGCTAGCAAGAGATTTCAGCCGCGATGAGGAATCGAAGGCGCGCTTTATGCGTGAGGCACGTATGGCCTCAGCCCTAAACCATCCTAACATCCTTACTGTATATGAGGTTGGCACAATAGGTGATACCCTTTTTATTGCTACTGAACTGGTCGAAGGGCAGACTTTACGGCAATTAACCAGAGCACGCCGACTCAGCCTACGTGAATGTCTAGAGATTGCTGTTCAGGCTGCCCAAGGATTAGTAGCCGCGCATGAGGCAGGAATTGTACATAGGGATCTAAAACTAGAGAATTTTATTCTACGCCATGATGGCTATTTGAAGATCCTAGACTTTGGACTGGCAAAACTCACCAACACAATCGAGTTATCAGAACATAACAAAGAGTTTCAAACCCAGGTAGGGACAATTGTTGGCACACCCAACTATATGTCGCCAGAACAGGCTAAAGGCACTCAGATCGATGTACGCTCAGATATCTTCTCTTTTGGTACAGTACTCTACGAGCTACTTACAGGCCGTATTGCCTTCGAAGGCGACTCTGATATGCAGATACTCTTCCATGTTGCCTATCAAGAGCCAGAGCCGATATCTGATACCATACCATTGCGTGTACGTGAGATTGTCAAGCGGGCAATGAAGAAAGCGCCGGATGCGCGCTACCAGACTATGCGTGCACTACTTGACGATCTGATGGCAGCACGTGATGAGCAGTACGCTACCGGTCCACTTATTGCCAGCCGAGACCGTAACACAGGTTCCCAGCGTTTAACTGTCAGTCGTCCACGCGAGCAACTCACAAACATACAGGATGCCTTCAACTCTGCACAGTTTATCCTTAGCGGTAGCCCTGATTACGATCGCTATATTGGTCGTGATAACGAGATGGAAACACTTAAGACAGAGTTTCGGCGCGGTTCTGAGGGTAAGGCACGCCCAATGTTGATAGTAGGTGAACCAGGCTGTGGCAAGACACAGATGTTAATACGCTTTCAGCAATGGGTAGTTGAACAAGGCGCCATTGCTGCAACAGGAAATTTCTTCGATTATGGAGGCAATTTAGCACCTGCTTATCATGTCTTTCTCTCGCTCTTTATCTCTGCACTGGGAATACGTGATACGGAATCGACACTTGGTCAAGAAGCCGAGGTTTGGCGGCGTATCAGTATCAGTGTACGAGAACAACTGGCTATGGAACTACCTAGCGGTGTCTTTGAACATAGCGCTGACCATGATGATGAGGCGCAGAAGTGGCAGACCTTTGAAGCGGTACGTAAACTGTTGCTACGTTTAAGCGAAGAACGGCCATTTGTACTGCTCTTTGACAACCTACATTGGGCCGATAGCCTAAGTTTTGATCTGATTGGTTACCTGCTACGTAACTTAAGCACTGCGCCAGTAATAATGATAGCTACTGCTAATGATGAGAATGTCAATAAATCTGGTCATCCGCTACGTGATTGGCTCTTTGCCCAGAGTCGTTATCGCAATTTCGAGCAGATTCAACTAAAACCTTTTGGTATTGTCGAGACACGCCAAATGTTGGAAGCGATCTTTCATCGAATCGAGATCGCCGAGCGTGAAGTAACACGTCTATGTGAACTGACCAGTGGCAATCCCTACTATTTGACAGAAGTGGTACGCCTGCTTGTCCATAGTGGCAAAATTGCTCAGGGTGAAGGATGGTGGCGTTGTGAGCCGCTAGAGGCAGTAGAGTTGCCAGCTAATATTGGTATTACTGTTCAATACAAACTAGAACAATGTAGTGAGAAACTACGTGATCTACTTACACAAGCAGCCGTAATTGGCGATAGTTTCCGCTTTGAGACACTCGCCGCTCTTACTGAGAAAGATGAAGAGGAGTTAGAGAAGCTGCTTACTATGGCCACCAAGGCATTCTTGATTCGTGAAGAGCGTAATTCCCATCTGGATGACTATCGTTTCTATAATTCGGTGATACGATGTGCTCTATATGAAGGACTGAGCAAACGGCAGAGACGGCGGCTACATTCACGTGTAGCAGAGGCGATCCTAGAGGTTTACCGTAACAAGCGCCCACGTGTCTATGGAGTACTTACTTACCATTACCATGCGGCGGGTGAATGGCCACAGGCTTTTGAGTATGGTATTAAGGCAGTCGAGCAGGCTTGGGAGCGAGACTCTTGGAGCGATGTAGACCGCTATGCACAATGGACGGAAGAAGCGGTCGCTGCTATGGAGGAGAACCCTAGCGATTATGCACCACTCGATCGCCAGGTAGTGGCACAGCTTAAGATCAGACATGCGGCGGCATTATTACGATTGGGTGACAAGATTGATCAAGCAGCAAAACTTGCCACTACTGTTCTTGAGATTGGAGAGGCAATTCAAGAGTATAAACTGATTGCACGCGCCAAAGATCAGCTCTGTGAGATCTACTGGTTTCAGGGTCGTTTCAACGATGCTCTTAAAGCCGCCGATGAGGGACTGGCAGTGGCAGGTATGGCTGGCGATGAGCACACCGAGCGACTGCTACATTACCATCGTGGTTGGGCAGGCTGGCGACTGGCGCCATTTGCTGAAGCTCTAGTAAACCTAGGGCGAGCTTGTGAGTTATCAGAAGCGAGTAAGGATATGAAGCTACTTGCCCATGCACGTATCTTCTATGGCAGTGTGCTACATTGTCAGGGAAAATGGCGTGATGGCGGACGTCGTATACGTAGTGGACTAGAGCTTACACGCCAAATTGGTGATCGTCGAGGTGAGAGTGTTGCCCATTCTTTGCTGGTATTGGTGGCTTATTATGAGCGTCAGCATAAGGAATTGATGGATCTTTATGAGGCAGGAATACAACTAGCGCGCACCGTAGCTTGGCGTATTGGTGAGGCCTATTTCCATCTACTACTTGGCTTTGATTATCTCTCACCGACCAATTTAGATATCAATCAAGCCTGGAATTTTTTACAGCGTGGACTTACGATCTGTCAGGAGACCGGGGAAAAAGGTTTTCAATTGTTAGCTGCACGTGGATTAGCAAAAGTAGCCAGCCTGATGGGCGAGCATGATCAAGCGATCAGCCGTTTACGAGAAACCACAGCAATTTGGCAGCGTATGGGAGAGTTGTTTGAGCAGTGCTCTACACTCTGTTTCCTTGGTCAAACTGAGGAGGCAGCAGGCAAGACCGAAGAGGCACTGAACTCATTTCAAACTTGTCAGGAATTGAGTGGCCAGTTACCATTTCCACTCTGGCAATGGCAGGCACTCTTTGGTCAGGCGCGTTGTCTGCGTCTGCTTAATGAGAATGCCGCAGCGCGAGTTAAATTGCAGGAGGCCTGTGCAATCATTGAACGGTTGCGGGGCGAATTCGATTCTCAACACAAAGCAGCTAACTTTATACAAGAGACCCAAGCGGTTTATGACGCACTCGCCCAACTGTAATGGCAATAAGGTTATTGGTCATTAACTTCTTAGCATAATTGTTAATCGACACTTAGCAATAGTGAGCCGATCGGAGACATCTATGGATAGAAAAAAGTTGGATACCAAGCGGGAGATTAAGATCAGAGCCAATGTTTTGTCGCGAGAATTTGCTAGTCATTCTGCCCCTGCCGAGCCTCCTGATACAGGACTAGATGAACGTATGATGCTACAATTTACTCGTTCACGTCTAAGCGTGGGCAGTACACATCTACAGGGCCGTTTGGCAGAGCAGTTACGTCAAGCGCTTAATCCAGCCAAGGCGGCGCCGCCTGCTCAAGAGCCAACACCATTGCCAGAGGGACCATTGCCAGAAGGGTTAGAAGCAGAAAGAAGTTTCCGTCTACTTGCTCCTAGTTTGCAGGAGCATATCCTCTCGATCGTTAATGCTAATCCTGATGATCCTACTCTTGTCGAACAGATCCGCACACTAATAGCTGATGAACTCTTTCGTAGTCTCAATCTCAGTCTACAAAGTGCTTTTGTTGACACACTAATCTGGAATGCAGAAGCAAATCTTGGCTATATGCTAGATTTCATGCGTGGCAAATGCTTTCAAGAATTCCTTGCTGATCCCAACTACACTGATGAACAGAAGAGTTTTGAACTCTCCTTTATTGCCGATCTCTCTGTGCTTGCGGCTGCCAATTTGGATAGCGTACTTAATGACAAGAATTTCAAAAATCTCAATGGCACTACACTTAACGTAATTATAGAGGAGCTTAATGCACACGAAGGCGATCGTTTTCTTGATGCTAAGTATCGCAATCTCATCAACAGCATCGAATTCCTGGATATGCGGATCGAATATCAGCATGCCCTAATCAGTGCATTTTCTCAGCATCCACAGGCAAAGGTAGCCGATATCATCAACTACCTGCGCAGTTCTGAATTCATTAAAGTCTACTCTGATGCTAATGCAGTAACGAGCGCATTTCAGCAGGTCAGTGCGAAATCTGCCCGCGCCGTGAAAGAGAGTCAAGGCGGCTAGCAAGCTGCTCAACTAACGCTCCTGAATAATTTTGGCAGCATTACCTGCACGTAACATCAGCGTACAGCGTGCTACACAGATGAGCCTTTGGCGTTGATCTTGGATCTCAACATTCCAAACCATCATCTGTCGGCCAATATGTGCAGGCGTAGCGATCGCTTGGATCGTGCCCTTAGAGATAGAGCGTAGATGATTAGCATTGATCTCCACACCTACCGGAATAAGGCGTGACAAATCGGTATTGAAAGCTGCGCCCAGTGAGGCTGCCGATTCAGCCAGCACTACTGACACACCGCCATGTAGTATGCGTGTAAACTGATGCACACGCTCGCTGACTTCTAGAGAAAGAACAACGCGAGTGGCATTCGCCTCCACGACCTCTATCCCCAGAGTGTCGTGAATGCTTGTCACACCGTGCTCGCGCATTAGCGCCAACAATTCTTCCATCATGTTCCCTCGCAAGCGGATTGGGTGTTTGGATCAGGAAGAAAGTATATATTCAGCGTGCGGTGTTATGCATCATCTTTTACCATAGAGATTATGTAGGGCATATTCGTTGTGAAGGTTATGTATTCTTATCCAGTTAGTCCTTGTCAGTAATTTGACAAATAAAAATCGATCCTTTGTAATTGATCTAACGCATACAGATACATACGTTAGTATTATTGCTATCTTGCAATGGTGATCTTCAACCATTACGATTCGTAATAAGTTGATAGAAGCCTTTTATTATATTTTTTGACCTCACTATCTACAATGGCTTCTGTATCGCTAGGTAACAAGCACTGGTATCCAGCAAACAGGTCTCAGTATTGGGCTGAGAGCCATATTCACGAGTTCACTGACAAACGGATTGATCTTGTTCAAGCAGCCATAGTGTTGTCTGAAATTAGCTATTTCGAGGAGAGTATTACGATGTATAGCGCCAATAAGCAACAGAGCCGGTGGTATCAGGTAATCTTACAAGTTACTGCGATATTATTAGTCATTCTACAAATATTTGGTACATTGCCAGTAATGGCTCGAACCAATTGCATCAATGATGAAAGCAAGGTTATCGATGTTGATACTTCAACTACAGCAACCAATGTTAGTACAGTAACACCGCCACCAGCACCAATATTGGTATGGCCAACCTTCTCTACGCCACCCACTACTGAAGAGATCAAACATGCCCGTATATTTGAAGAATCGCTGACCATGGTGAATGGTAGTCCATCAGTAGACGAGAATCAGGCGCTAGCACAGGCTCTGCTTGCTTACTCTCATAATGTTGAGATTGGTAATCCTGAAGATACTGCTGCACTGGAGCAATTTCTCATACAATATCCACAGTCAGTTTGGCGAGTTTCGTTGTTGACAAACTTGGGATTGATTTACCGTCGCACAGGTTACTTTTTGAAAGCTTTGTATGCTTGGGAGCAGGCTTGGAAACTGGGCAAGAATGCTATTGACCTCGATGCCAGAGACATGGTTGATCGATCAGTAGCAGAACTAGCCGAATTGAATGCTCGGTTAGGACGATATGGCCGATTGGAAGCACTCTTTGCCGAATTGGGCAAGAGAGAGCTGAGAGGTTCAGCAGCAGAGAAAGTTGTGTTTGCAAAAGAGGGCCTATGGCTAATGCACAATGAGCCAGAAAATGCATTCCGTTGTGGGCCAATGGCACTAGATCGTATTCGTGCTTATGAGAGCGCAGATAAAGCTTATCATCCTCTTATTCTCACTGCTCGTTCTACACTCAAAGGTATGTCTTTAACAGAGATTGCACATTTGGCTGATAAATTGGAGATGAACTTGCAGCCAGCCAAATGGACGCATCCTACACAAGTGCCAGTGCCAGCAATGGTGCATTGGAAGGCTAATCATTTTGCTGCATTGGTGGAGAGAGTTAATCAAAATGGCAAGCAGTACTATCTGGTACAGGATCCGACCTTTGGTAATGATTTCCTAGTAAGTGAGCAAGCATTAGCAGCAGAGGTGAGCGGTTATTTCCTTATTCCACAAGGCACATTACCATCAGGTTGGCAAGCCGTTAGTAGAGCAGAAGGCGGTAATATCTGGGGTAAAGGTAATACTGGCTCAAGCGATCCAGAATCGTTCGAGTGTAGTGATGATCAAATTCACTCACAAGGATGCTCAAGTTGTAGTAGTTCACAAGGTATGGCAGGCTATGATGTGCATTCAATGCTAGTGAGCTTGAATATCAAAGATACTCCGATTGGCTACCAACCACCGCGCGGTCCAGCCATCGGTTTAACACTCACTTATAATCAGAGAGACTCTCTCCAGCCATTGAGTCAACCCTATTCAAACTTTGGCAAAAAATGGACTTTCAACTGGTTGTCGTACGTTACAGATAACAATTCAGCGCTTGCTCCTTTCACTGTCACACTCTATGTGAGAGGAGGAGGTCAGGAGACTTATTCCTTAATACCTGGCACAAATGAATACAAACCTCATATTAAGACTCGTGCCAAGCTAGTATGGTTATCTGCTGGTAGCTATGAAAGACGTCTACTCGATGGTTCTAAGGAAATTTACAGCCAACCAGATGGAGCTACTACCTTCCCTCGTAAGGTATTCCTGACTCAGGTTATAGACCCAAGGGGCAATAGTGTTTCCCTCACCTACGATACTGCCCAAGGTGGTTGGCGTATCAAGACCATACGCACTGATTCCATCACTCCTGCTCAGGTTACTACTCTATACTATGAACTACCAGGTGACCAACTCAAGATAACTAAAATCACTGACCCATTCGGTAGGTCAGCAACATTCCAATATGACAGTCCATTACGCAGACTGATCAAGATCACTGACCCGGTAGGAATAATGTCTCAGTTTGGCTATGATGGTGGTACTGATTTCATCAACTCATTGACTACTCCCTACGGCACTACCACATTTGTCAAATCAGAATCCGGTACTACTCGATCATTGCAGATCACTGACCCATTAGGTGACACAGAGAAGATAGAATATCGACACGCAGCGCCAGGAATATTCCCTGGTGACCCTCCTGACACTGTCCCAACAGGAACCGGATTAAACATTAGCAACACATTCTTACATTATCGCAATACCTTCTATTGGGATAAGAAGGCATTTGCTGACTTTCCCAATGACTATACGAAAGCATATCGAGTTCATTGGTTACACAAAGACTCGAACACAACTGCAGGTATTAAGGAGAGTGAAAAACCAGCCCTGGAGAATAGAGTCTGGTACAACTATCAAGGGCAGACCAATCCCAACTACATTGGTACAAACGCTCAGCCTACCAAGATAGCAAGAGTGCTGGTCAATAATGCTGATCCAGCATTGCGCGTCACTCAGCTTTATCAATATGATTACAATGATTTTGGTAAGTTACTCTTTGCCATTGATCCAGAAGGGCGCAGAACTTCCTATACATATGCTGCTAATAAAATAGATTTATTGGAAGTGCGACAGACTACTGGCTCACTCAATGAATTGCTGGCCAGTTACACCCACAACACGAAACATCTGCCTATCACTGCTACGGATACTGCTGGTCAAACTACTACTTTCACTTATAACACACAGGGTCAGGTGCTTACTGTTACTAATGCTAAAAACGAAACTACTACTTTTAACTACGACAGCACAGGAAGGTTGACTCAGATAGTTGGACCAGTAACAGGAGCAACAACCACTTATGGCTATGACCCAATATTTACCTATCGAGTTAAGACGGTAACAGATTCAGAGAGCTACACAGTCACTACTGACTATGATGCGCTCGATCGTGTTGTAAAGGTAACCTATCCCGACAATACATTTGAGCAGATCAGTTATGTACGTCTATCCGACAGTAAGATGATTCTAGACCCTACTCAGATCACAAACCGGTTAGGCCACACTGTTAGAAAGCTCTATGATGGATTGCGTAGGGTGACATCAATAACCGATCCATTACAACGTACTACAACCCTCAATTATTGTAACTGTGGAGGATTGTCTCAGATGATAGACGCCCTAGGACAACGCACTACTTGGAATCGCGACCTGCAGGGCAGAGTAACTAGTAAGGTGCTTGATAACAGCCAGCAAACTACTACCTATGTTTATGAGAGCACTACCAGTCGTCTCAAACAGATGACTGATGCCAAAAATCAGACCACCAATTATGAATATTTCAAAAATGGCAACCTCAAGCAGGTAAGCTATACTAATGCTCAAATAGCTACTCCTACTGTCAGCTATACCTACGACACAAATTACAACCGGCTAGTGAGTATGCAGGATGGCACTGGTACTACTATCTACACTTATCATCCCATAACTGTACCACCACAGTTAGGTGCAACCAAGCTAGCTAGTATTGATGGGCCACTGGCCAATGATATAATTAGTTATAGCTACGACGAACTTGGAAGAGTAACTAATCGGTCAATAAACAATGTGGCGATGACCAGGCAATACGATTCATTGGGTAGAGTTACCAGTGTCACTAATGCATTAGGGGTGTTCACCCATACTTATATTGGAACAACAAGCAGACTCAGTACAATGAGCTATCCCAATGGTCAGCAAACTATCTTTGGTTACTTTGGTAATAGCGGAGATCATCGCCTACAGACAATCACACACAAGAAATCAGACCAATCAATAATTTCAAGTTTTGGCTATACTTATGATGCCAAAGGACAAATTTTGACTTGGCAACAGCCCAACCGTCCATTACCAGACGATTTGGTTTATGATGATGTAGGTCAGTTGATTCGC
Organism: Acidobacteriota bacterium; assembly: GCA_040758525.1. Taxonomy (GTDB): domain Bacteria; phylum Acidobacteriota; class Blastocatellia; order Chloracidobacteriales; family JADJPF01; genus JBFLVQ01. The sequence goes on along the minus strand of JBFLVQ010000038.1, from coordinate 5,921 downwards.
AATGTCTACAACTTAGGTGGAATACAATCTACCAGCTACATCTATGGATACGACAATGCTGGCAATCGTACTAGTGAGCAAATAGGCAGCAACACTTCCTCCTGGACTTACGACACCACTAACAGAGTGCAATCGCAAACTAACCCATCCAAGATTTTTACACATGACTTGAATGGGAATATGAATAGTGATAGCACAAGGACGTTTGAATGGGATGCTGCTAACAGACTGGTGGCAGTTGTGCAAGGTACATTGCGTAGTGAGTTTACTTATGATGGGATTAGTCGCCGGGTAAGAGTTGTTGAGAAAAGTAATGGAACGGTGACGACTAATAAACAGCTTTTATGGTGTGAAGAAGAAATCTGCGAAGAGCGAGATGGTATCACAGGTGCTATAACAAAGAGATACTTCCCGCAAGGTATAAAAGAAGGAAGCATAAATTATTTTTACACACGAGATCACTTAGGCAGTGTGAGAGAATTAACTGATGATAGCCAAACAGTTAGAGCTCAATATACTTATGATCCTTATGGGAGAATAACGAAGCTCATTGGTGATAAGGATACTGATTTTAGATATGCCGGGTATTATTACCATGTTCCAAGTGGGCTGTATTTGACTTGGTATCGTGCGTATGATTCCAATATAGGCCAATGGATAAGCCGTGATCCAATAGCTGAAAAGGGTGGCCTCAATTTATATTCCTATGTGAACAATAATTCGATTAATTATTATGATAAGCTAGGCTTGTCTAGTCAGAAGGGATGTGATTGTAATGTTGACTTTGCTGCAGAATTAAGAATCATTAGAAGGCGTTGTTTTGAACGTTATGGAGAGCGTTTTAATGCCGTTCTTCAAGATTTATTTAACACAGCTACAGATGGGGAGATTGAACCAGAGCTTCAAACATTTGCTAGTACTGATTCAGTCAAAATAAATACCTGCTATGCTTCTAACAACATAAAGAACGCCTGCAATGTACCTTATAGAGCCATAGCGTGTTATAACTCTAAAAAAAAGACAATTTATCTTCCCTGTGATTATTTGAATATTGAAGGGAATCCATCCTTTGATTTAACTAGTGTATGTAGGCTATATTTTCATGAGCTTGCTAATCATATTGCTTATACATTAACAGGAAGCGCAAGATTTCTGGGTGCTGAGTTTGGTCTTGACGTAAATAATGGTGGAGCTGGTCTCGATAAGGACTCTGGTGCTCTTGTAGAACTCGAACTTTTCGGACCAAGATGTAATCCCAAGAAATAACTTGGAGGCAGGATGTCATCGTTAATAACCTTTTTCTTAGCTCTTTCACTAGTAATACAGCCTGTGTCAGCCATTGAGTCAAATTTCTTACTCCAGGAAAATGATGGAATATCCAATAAGAAATTTTTAATGCTGCAAGGATCTTCACAAGAAGTCACAAATGTAAAAGCTCTTGAAAAGAGTTTGATTGAAGCAGCAAGACGTGGCTATACAGATCATGTAAAAGAGTTAATTAATAAAGGTGCAAATGTAAATTATAAAGATAATGTTGAGTGGACTGCGGTAATGTATGCAGCAAGGAATGGGTACAATAGCACTGTACAAGCTCTGTTAGAAAATGGAGCAGATATTAATACAGCATTAGTAGCTGCAACATTAGGTAAGCGGATCGATACAGTAAAGTTCTTGCTAAATAAAGGCATAGATTTATTCGATGTTGGGGGTGTAGCTTTAGTGAAAGCTGCAGATCTTGGTACTATAGAGATTTTTAAACTTATTATTTCTTTTAATGTTAATGTAAATGCCAAAGATGAGCATGGTTTTACAGCTTTGATGAGATCTGCATTTCACGGCAATAAAGAAATGGTAAAGCTGTTACTAGATAGAAACACTAATATTGATATTACGGATCCTTATGGCTGCACAGCCTTAATTACTGCTGCAGAAACTGGTCATTTAGAAGTTGTGAAGATGTTATTGGCGGCTGGTACTAATATTGCTCTTAAAGATGAAAAAGGACATACTGCTTTAGTAACGGCATTATTTGAATGTAATAATGAAATAGTGGATATTTTACTCGTTAGTGGAGCTGACAGAAATGAAATAGCTCAATTTGGTTATCAGGCATTATTACGAGCTTCTGGTAAGGGTTGTAGAGATACTGTTAGTTTGTTACTTAAATTTGGAGTAAATCCAAATACAAAAGGTTCAGTAGAATACTTTCCATTAGCTCTTGCATCAAGAGAAGGCCATATAGATATTGTCAAGATGTTGCTTGTTGCTGGTGCTGATGTAAACTCTAGAGATAATAAAGGAAATACTGCTCTTACTTTTGCGATAAAGAAAAACTATATCGAAATAGTTAAACTACTTCGATCCTATGGAGCTAAAGAATAACGAATATAAGGTAAAATTATTTGAAGGTGAAGGCCTTTATAAGGAAGGCAAAAACTGAAACCTCAACGCTGATTATGGCAATATTGGTATCAGTAAGGGTTTTTACAAAAGTATCCATCCTTTCCTGTACAAATAATCAAAAAGTAGTTTAATTCAGATTAATGAGGACACAGAGAGTCTAAACAACGATAATCTCTCTGTGTCCTTAGTAATAAATAATCTTTTTTCAGCGATAAGATAACACTACCAAGCCGGAGTAGCGCTTTGTAGGTAGGCTGGAGGAATATCTACTTGTGACAACTGTGAGATGATTGTCTCTGTTATCTCATCCTCATCCTGACTATAGTCACGGGGCTTAGCATAATACTTGGCCATCGCTTTTCTCAGTAGCAGGCGTGCTTGCTGAACACGTTTACGAGCATTCTCATTAGAAATGTTTAGTTGTATAGCAATCTCTTGATAGGACATCTCATTAAAGACACGCAAGAGAAATGGTGCGCGTAATCGACCAGGCAGACTCTCTATTGCCAAGTGTAGACGTAGATACCTCTCGCTGATCAAAAGATCTTGCTCTGGCGATTCCTTTAGATCTATGAAGACTTCATTCTTTTCCGGGAGCTCTTCAATATAATCCTTAAGACGTTTGCGTTCTCTATGGATATCAACACAGAGATTGAAGATTAATCTGGTCAACCATGATTTTATGTTGTTTATTTTTACATCTTGTTGCCTCAGTTTGTTTAATGCCTTAAGCATGGCTTTACTTAATGCATCCTCAGCATCAGCATGATTGCCTGCCATCCATTTCAGGCAGAGATTGTAATAGTATCTGTGATACTTTAACCATAACTTGCCGAAAGCCTCCATGTCACCTTTCAGCAGGCGATCCAACAATAAATGTTCCTCTTCACAACTGCAGTGGCCTAATAGCTCATTATTACAGTGAGAAATACAGATTGTCTGGATGCTAACTGTCTCTGCTCGATCCATTGGGTTCCTCCCTACTGTTGACTTTACTGGGGTGAGAGAGAGAGGAGATACCTCTCTCCTAGGGTATAGCGGTTAGTACTTTTAAGAAAATCTCGCGATTGATTGAGGGCTAATTGTTTGAGAGTAAATGGCGGGTCAATAATTTTAATGCCATAGATCAAACGACGGTTGACACGCGCCCTAACCATGTGGTCATAGCCATCACTAAGTAAAGGCGTATTTCAATGATCAAATGCGACAAAAAACCACAGATTTTTTTACTTATAATTGTATTAAATCATAGCGCAGCTATTCTACGCTGGTAGTATTACGGTAGAAAAAATCAGGCTAACCGAACTAGACTAGATCAGGCTATTTTTAGTAAAAGGGTAAAGCCGACATCTAAAGATAGTCATCGTTTGGTAAAACCATACTATAGTGGTATAACTACAACTGATGTCGCATTACAGTAAACTTAGTACTGCGGAACTAATAGGGCAATGTGGTAGTAGTAATGATCCTGCGGTTTGGAAGGAATTTGTAAATCGCGTGCATCGTAGGATTGTCTTATATGTCTCTCGCAACTGGTGTTTGTACAATTTTCCTGAGCCTGAGACAGATGCTGTAAGCGATCTCACACAGGAAGTTTACCTATATCTATTATCGAACAATCGACGCGCCTTGCGGGAATTTCGCGGTAGTAGCGAGCCCGCAGCAATGTCCTACTTGGCTCGAATTGTACGTAGTATTGTTTCTGATCATGTGCGCCGTAGAAATAGTAAAAAACGGACTGTAACACTAATATCAGTAGACGATAAGCTTAGTGATATGTTAGAAGCAGGTGCAGAGAGTTCGCCAGAAAAGAGTTTACGCGAACAAATGGCACCACAACAATTGAGGTCATTACTGAACAGTGCACTAACTGGCAATAATGCGGCGCGCGATGCAATTATTTTTCAGTTGCATGTAATTCGTGGTCTCTCAATAAAAGAGATTGCGGAAATACCAACTTTTTCTATGACGCCGGCTAATGTAGAGATAGTGATCCGCCGTACCCGCCAGCGTCTACGCCTTGTGCTTACCCGCTCAGAAACTACGGAGGGGTTAGGATGAATCAGCAACTGCAATCCTGTTTTGATGATGTTGTACTTTTTGATTACTTGGCTGGGCGTCTTGCCGCTGAGTCTTATGCACAGGTCGAGTCACATATTGCGGCTTGCGACAAATGTTTTGAAACTCTGGCGACATTTGATCCCATTATGCTAGCAGAAGAATCCGAGCATGAAGTGAGCCTTATACATAATATTTATGAGCGCACTTTAACAAATGCTGAGACCATCTTTCCAGATTCGAGTAGAGAAATTTCTACAACCATTTCTACCGTCTCCTGGCCAGAAGCCCGACTGTCTATATGGAGTAGATTGCAATCAAGAAAGCTATTCCAGCTACCTAGCATCGCCGCGGCAGTCTTCGCGCTCTTTCTTGCCAGTGCGGTAATATGGCTAATAATCAGTCTGTTACCACAAACTGATCCTGAGCTAACACGTGGTTTAGTTGCTCTTAAAGATGCTACTGATGAGATCAGACCCAGTGAATTTCGTATTACGGGATTGGACTATGCTCCTTATCCACAAGAGCGTAGTGGTCTAGCAACAATAGATAAAGATAGATTGGCAGGCGCTCGCGCAGCTCTCTCTGCCGCAGTTGCTAAACAACCTACCCCGGAGACACTACAAGCTTTAGGAAAAGTTCTCTTGGCAATAGGCGAATTTGACCAAGCTATTGATAGGTTCACACAAGCTTCTACAATGGCGCCCAGTAATGCTGAGATTATCTCAGATCTTGCTGTTGCACATGCAGAAAAAGGTGATTGGAGTGGCGCAATAGATGATTTGAATCGTGCATTAACAATAGATCCTACAAATATTACGGTAATTTTCAACCGTGCACTACTATATCAACGAATGAAGCAATACGATAAAGCACGCGCAGATTGGCAGCGCTACCTGCAACTAGATCCCTCTTCGCCTTGGACAGCAGAGGTACATAGTAGATGGGCGAAGATTAAAAATAGTGAGTAACGAATCTCGCCTTTACGTTCTTTTGTCAAGTTAGCAACTTGTATAACGGGTGTATGGTTAGTTTATGCACTGGACCAAGTACCGTAGCTATCTTTTGTTGCTGCCGCTAATTCTTGCGCTTGGTATTTTACTGTTTATTAATGTAGAACGACTCTCTCACAGACAGATTAAATGGCAAGGAATAACGAAAATAGCGACTGCGATAGGTAAGCGACGACCTCTCGAAGCCCGTTTGACGGGTGGCTTTGCTTATGGTCTCTACCATCATAGTAGTACATTCCAACCTGTGCGCACACAACTGAGTAGTGGGGAAGCAGCAACATTCGATTCTGGAGTTGCTGATATATTACTGGATGCTCCGAAAAATTCTTCTCCAGAAATGGTAGGAGCAACGGCCATTGTTGATCTGTTATCAGGAGAGATCGATAAATCTATTACGGATCTTGAGACTATCTTAGCAACTGGCCCACCCAATATAAGTTTATTAAA
>JBFLVQ010000037.1:0-28930 GCA_040758525.1 Acidobacteriota bacterium | reverse complement strand
TCCCAGCCATAATCCTGACTGCCGATTATCCGCTGGGCGCCGCCGCCCTTAATAAATATAAAAATAACACGACCTGGGATACGGCGTAGTAGCAGTATCAGCAGCACTAGCATGAAAATACGTATAAGACGATCGATAATGGGCGGTCTAGGTTTAGCCATATTTAATAAATAGTATCGAGAAATACTACCAAGAAGCCTAGTAATCAACAATTATGCTTTGGGAATACCGCGTGCAGCGGGCGCATCCTTCATAGGTAGCGAAAAGCGGCGTATGCCATCATATTTGTAGAGTGCTCCTGCTACTGCACCAGCAGTTGGCACTAACCCGATCTCACCAACGCCTTTGGCGCCGTAGGGACCTTGTGGATCGTGTTCTTCAATAAAGATAATTTCTACTTCTGGCATATCCTTGGCTCGCAGCAATCCTAACGAACGCATAGTTGTCTTAGGAAGCTTGCTATCAACGACCAGTAACTCTTCACTGAGTGCATAACCAAGCCCCATATGAACAGAACCTTCGATCTGACCCTCTAGTAAGAGTGGATTCATTACCCGACCAACATCATGAGCGGCTACTACTTTTTTCAATCGCCCTTCATCATCAAGAATCACTACCTGAGTAGCAAAACCATAAGAGAAATGTGTGATCGGTTTATCAACAGGCGCATTCAAAGCAGTGGTGAAATCGATCACATGCTCACCAAAATACTCACGACCAGCCAACTCTTCTAAAGTATGACTAGCAAGATCCTCTTTTAATTTCTTTGCTGCTGCTCGCACTGCATTACCACCTAGCGAAGTAGCGCGTGAAGCCGTCGTCATACCGCAGTAGAGCGGTTTTGATGTATCAACAACGGCTCGCACACGGCGTGGATCTATACCGGTCTCTTCGCATAGACACTGAATCAGAACAGTGTAGAGGCCTTGCCCCATCTCTGTGAAGCCCTGATTAATGGTGACACTGCCGTCCTTCTCCACAACAATAAGAGCACGACCATATTCAGGCATACCATTGCCTATACCAACATTCTTAATCCCACAGGCAATACCAGCATACTTAGTACTCTTATAAGCATCACGCACAGCAAGCAAGGTTTTCTTAAGTCCTACACTATGTTCAAAGACCTGTCCGGTCGCAAATGTATCACCAACATCAACGGCATTGCGATAACGTATCTCCCAACCATCAATACCAACTTTTTCGGCAAGTAGATCAAGCGCGCCTTCAATAGCAAAAGCGGCTTGATTAGCACCAAAACCACGCATCGCTCCACAAGGAGGATTATTGGTATAGACAGCCAGCGCTTCGACAGCAACATTATCAACGCGATATGGACCACAGGAATGGCCAGCCGCACGCTCAAGCACTTTTGAACCGACTGAGGCATAAGCGCCTTTGTCACCAATCATATGTGCTTTAACCGCGATTAGACGACCTTCCTCATCACAGCCTACCCAATATTCCATCTTGATAGGATGGCGTTTAGGATGTAGTCGTATACTCTCATCACGTGAAAGCGTCAGTTTAACAGGACGCTCTGTCATCATTGCAAGTAGCGCGGTCTGTCCCTGTATACTTAGATCCTCTTTGCCACCAAATGCGCCACCATTAGAAACCAGTGTAACTTTAACCTTATCTTCAGTCAGATCAAGGAAAGAAGCAATTTGACGGCGATCATCAAAGACACCTTGTCCCTGACTGTATACGTGTATGCCTTTCTCTTCAGGAATGGCAAGACAACTCTCTGGCTCAAGAAAGGCATGCTCAATAAACTGGGTAGTCCAAGTATGGTGCACAATATGAGATGCCTTCTGCATTGCCTCTTCGGCATTACCACGTTGTATGATCGATTTTGAAAGCAGATTCCCCTTCTTATGAATCTTAGGGGCATCAGGAGCAAGCGCAGCCTCTGGCGAAGAGATCGGTTCAAGTACCTGATATTTTACCTCGATCAACTCAACAGCACGCTGAGCCAGTTTTGCACTGGTTGCTGCCACTGCTGCGATCACATCACCAACACAACGTGTTTCCTCTCCTTCTGCAACAAAGAGTGGCCAATCTGGATAGATCAGACCTTGATAACGTTGTCCAGGCACATCCTTGGCAGTTGCCACAGCAAGAACACCATCAATATCAAGCGCACGCGATGGATCGATAGATAGTACACGAGCACGTGGATGAGGAGAGAAGAGCAGTGCACCATAAAGCATATCAGGCACATTCATATCATCTATATAAGGTCGGGCACCAAGCACTGCTTCACAGCCTTCATAACGAGGCAGGTTTGTGCCAATACGACCTGAATTCTGCTCCTCTGGTAATCCTTCACCACGCAATGCTTGGGCTGCTAGTTCGATCGAGTCAATGATCTTAGTATAACCAGTACAACGGCAGATATGTGGATTGAGCATCTTGACGATCTCATCACGCGAAGGGGTAGGATTTTTGTCGAGCATATTTTTTGCGCGCGCAACAATACCAGGAATACAAAAACCACACTGTAGACCACCGCCAAGTACAAAAGAGCGTGCAAATATATCACGCTCTCGCTCACTTACTCCTTCTAATGTAAGCACTGTCTTACCAGCTATACGTTCGGCATCAACCACACAAGAGACAGTTGCACGATTGTCTACAATTACTGTACAGCAGCCACACTGACCTTGAGGACTACAGCCGTTCTTGGGCGATATCAACCCAAATTGATCACGTAGTAGCTCAAGCAGTGAAGTGTTAGGATCGATCTCGGTCGAAACTGGACTACCATTCAAGTTGAATTCGATCCTTTTTTTATCACTCATCTATCTAATCCTCCGCCAAAGTCCTGATAATATTCTTCACAAACTTTTACGTACCACTTTCCCAGGAAACTTACTCTGCTCTACATTATCTTTGATTACTGGAACACCCTGCACAATCACATGAGGAATACCGATAGGATAACGGCAAGGGTCCTCAAATGTCGCTTGATCAATCACCTGGTCTGCATCGAAGACTACCAGATTCGCAATATAACCCTCTTTAATAAGACCATAATCTTTCAACCCAAATGTCTGAGCAGCTAAATAACTGAGTTTATATACCGCCTCCTCTAACGTGAGAATGCTTAGTTCACGCACATAGCGACCTAGAATACGTGGATAAGTGCCGAACGCACGTGGATGTGGACGCGCACCTAGCAGTCCATCTGTACAGGCGTTTACATAAGCAAGTCGTAATATCTTCTGGACTATCTCTTCAGATTGGCTGAATGAGATCATAGAGACTCCCATACGCTCTTCCAACAGTAGATCGAAGGCAAACTCGACAGGATCTTTACCATACAATTGAGCTGCGGCTGCAACACTCTTGCCTAACACATCCTGGTTGTTGCCAGAAGGAATATCCGAAATAATAATGCCTTCTGGTCCTGACCATTTCCAGAAGTTGTCCCATTCAGCACGCTCATTAGTAGTAATTTGAGCACGCATACGCCGTCGTTGCTCAGTATCGGCCAACTTCTCAAGGGTTGCATTAGTCCCACCTGCATGTGCCCAAGGCGGCAAGATTGCCCCCATCATTGTTGAGCCGGCAATATAGGGATATTGGTCAGCCGTGATACGTAACCCGGCTGTGTGTGCCGCCTCGATCTTGGCCAATACACTATCCATCTGTACCCAATTCTCTCGTCCAGCCGCTTTGAAATGGGATATATGTACATGCACACCACTTGCTCGCGCTACCTCGATCATCTCATCAACAGCCGCTTCCAAGTAGTCACTCTCACTACGCATATGTACTACAAAACAGCCATTGAGAGTTGCTACCTTGCGACATAGATCGATCAACTCGCCAGTATCGCTATAGCAACATGGTGGGTAGATAAGCCCAGTAGAGAGTCCAAATGCGCCCTCACGCATACCCTGCTCAAGCAACGCACACATAAGCTCACGCTCAGCAGGTGTAGAGTGTCTATCCTCCATACCCATTACTGAGAGTCTTAGCGCACCATGGGGAATTAGGTAGGCACAATCGACGCCAGGTTGACGGTGTTCAAGTGCAGCTAAGTATTCGGCTGTTGATTGCCATTCCCATTCACGCCCAAGCCTACCTAGCAGTCCTGCCAGTTGGCGTTCCAAATGCGGCTTATGGTTATTGTGCACAGGTGCTACGGAAATACCGTCTTGACCAAAGATCTCTAGCGTAATTCCCTGACGCACCTTCATAGGTAGTGCAGGATCATTGAGTACTTTGAGATCGGAATGGCTATGTGTGTCGATAAAGCCGGGCGCAACGATTAGACCTCGACAATCGATCTCTTCTACTGCCTGTAGTTCAGTGTCTCGTGCAATAGCAACGATACGATTATCACGTATACCTAGATCGGCACGGAAGCGTGGTTGTCGAGAACCGTCAATCACTGTGCCACCCTTGAGTGCGAGCGCTAGATCCTTGCCCATTGTGTTACCCTTTCACACGTGAAATATCTTCATAGAGTTCTGGTCGGCGGTCACGATAGAACTGCCATTGTGTACGTACCTCTTGAATCATTGATAGATCTAGATCCGCTACTACCAGTTCATCGCGATCACGGCTTGCTTGTGCAATTATCTTACCGCGCGGATTACAGAAATAGCTCTTGCCATAGAATTCACCAATATTCCACGGTCCTTCATGCCCGACACGGTTGATTGTGCCAACAAAATAGCCATTAGCTACTGCATGTGCAGTCTGCTCTAATTCCCATAGATATTCAGAATGGCCAGCCGTGGTAGCTGAAGGGATAAAAACAATCTCAGCGCCATGTAGCCCTAAAGCGCGTGCGCCTTCTGGAAAGTGACGATCATAACAGATGTAGACACCTACTTTGGCAAAAGCAGTCTCAAAAACAGGATAACCAAGATTACCAGGTGTAAAATAGAACTTCTCCCAAAAACCGGGTAGGCAATGTGGTATATGAGTCTTACGATACTTGCCCAGATATTTGCCATCGGCATCGATTACAGCAGCAGTGTTGTAGTAGACACCGGTCATCTCTTCTTCATAGACAGGCACAACGATCACCATACGGTGTTTCTTAGCAAGATTCATCATCAGTTCTGTTGTGGGTCCCTCTGGGACTCGCTCAACCAGGCCATACCAGCGTGGATGCTGTTCAGCACAGAAATAGGGGCCGTAGAAGAGTTCTTGTAGACAAACAATCTGAACACCCTGTTCGGCAGCCTGGCCAAGCATGTGCACATGTTTATCAATCATTGCTTGCTTAATTACTTCTAACGGCTCTTCTGCTGATTTTACATTGGTAGCTTGTATCAAACCACACTTCACAATTTGTGGCATAGGACACTCCTCTTCCTTTGTCGATTTTAGGCGCGACTGTCAACAGGAGCTGACGGCGGCTTAAAGGCTTTCCATCTTATTCCAAAGCTGTTCTGCTGCCAAGCGGGCTTTCTCCGCCACTTGTGTACTATCAGCGGTTTGAAAACTATGCTCGCGCAATAAAAACTTGCCTGCTACCATCACACTATCGACCTGTGCGCTCGACAGGCCGTAGATAAGATGCCAGGCAAAGTTCTGCGAATTCAGTGGTGTAGGGGAGAAGTAGTCAAGCACAACGAGATCGGCAGCAGCGCCTACCCAAAGTTGATCTAGGGTGTCTTTGAAAAGCTCGCTGACCAACCGCTGCCCTCCCCACAATAGATTAACTATCGATTCAGCAGAGAGGGGTTGATGAGCATCACGAGATTTGTAGAAAGCGAATTTTGCCTCTTCAAACATATCTGCACCAATACCGTCAGTGCCAAGCGCAGCACGTGGACCAAATTCACTAACCTGTGCGTACCCAACACTGTTGTTCATATTGGAGCGAGGATTATGTACCAACCAACAACCAGTCGCGCTGGCCAGACGTAATGCTTTACTATCAAGGTGAGTACAATGGGCTAATATTGAACCGGGACGTAGTAGACCTCCATCGCCTAGACGTTCTACTAAAGTCTTCTGGTAACGTGTACGAGCATCTTCTAGATCAAGCCGATCTTCAGCCACATGTATGTGTACACCACAATCAAATTCTCTTGCTAGATCGGCAATCAACTGCATTGTCTCAGGGCTGATTGTGAAAGATGCATGTGCCCCCACCAATGCACGAAAGAGTCCACCACTGGAATCGAGCGCATACCAGTTCTCCATTAATCCCATATTGCGTTCTGCCTCACCGCCACGATCGGTGACTTCGTAACAGAGGACGGAACGTAGCCCTAGTACGCCCAGCGCTTCTTTGATAATACCAAGCGAATTACTAATACAACCAGGTGAAGCATGATGATCGATAATAGTAGTTGAGCCAGCACGAATGGCCTCTAGCCCACCAGCAATCGCACTCCAGTAGATCGTATCTTCATCAAGCGCGCGATCAAGCCGCCACCATATATACTTCAGGATCTCATGAAAGTTGTGTGGTGTTTGCTTAGGCGCTGGCATACCACGCGCCAAACTGGAATAGAGATGTGTATGCGCACATACTAATCCAGGTAATAGTAGCTTGCCGGTAAGATCAATTACCTCATCTTCCGAGGTGGGAGTAAGACGAGGGCCGCGTGCAGTAATGCGATCCCCGCATACACGCAGGTCGCAAACTTCGACCGAAATTGGATTGAAAGAGATGGCAGTGGCATTCTTCAGCAATATTGTGCCCATAAACTAAAGCCTACGTTAGACGGTTGGAGTCTCACAGAGGCTCTATTATACTCCACTGCGTCATTAATTTCCCAAGAAATAAGGATGGAAATATTACCTATGGGGGAATATTTAATGGCGGATTATTGGTCGTTAAGCTAGGGGTACAAAGTTAGCGAGCAGTTGCTGGCTACAGACCTTATAGCGTGCCAGCCAAGAAAAGAGTGGACTGTCAAGCTTAATTCCGATTAACCAACTGCCGTCCGGTTGCAGTGAGATATGCTGCACAGTACCTGTCGTCAAATAACGATAATTGTTGGCAGCCAATTTTATTCGGCTACCTAAGTGTAAGCCAGTTCTAGACCAATTGACATTAGCAGCCAATGTTATGCCCAGACCATAATAACTGATGTTGTTTGAAAGTGTGCTTACACGTATTAACAAACCATCCTGAGTCTGCCACTCACTTACGATCGGAAGCGAGAGTCGCAGTCTTGGCTCACGGCGATTCAATTTATTAGCGATCTCCATAAGACTTTCTCCATTCGTTAGTTGATCCCTTTTATCAATCCGTTGCCTGTTTCATCCATTTAGAGGTAGATCACGGCTAGCAACATAGACCAAGAAAGATTAAAATGCGCTTGTCAGTAAGATGGTAAGCTTATAGAAGGGAGCAAGCGATCTTATGCCGGAACATTTCTATTGTACCAGTTGCCATCGATTACTAATACGTGCCCATTTGGCCGGGGAGCAACCTTACTGCCCTCAATGTCTCAATCATGATTGGCAGAATGATATTTTTGAGGCTTTGGCACTGATAGAAGCCCCACTTATGGAAGAGAATGTCGAAATCCTCAACGAGGCTTTGATCTTGCCATAGCACTGATCGGGACGATTAGATTTAGGTAGGCAGGATAGTATGTGGACAAGAAGTTGTCACACAGATTCTCCTGCCATAGCGTCATTATTACTTCGAATCGTGTTTGCCGGGTTCGATAATCTCTAGATGGTATCGACGATTGAGCTTCTTGCTCGCAGCGTAGATGATGTCTCGCATCGCACGTGCCGTGCGCCCGTCTTTGCCGATTACATGTCGCAAATCGGGTTCGGCAACGCGTAGTTCAATGATGCTTGTTTGCGCACCGTCAATTTCGCTTACCTGAACCTGGTCCGGATGATCGACCAGAGCCCTCGCCATTGCTGCTACCAGTTGTTTCATCACGATCCTCCTCCTCTAGCCGCGTCCGCGTTGAGTGCTTTTTTTCCAATTCACATGAGCGATGAACTTGTTCCCTACATAACAGCAGTACCCGCAACTGTGCCGGTCATTAATTATCTCTAACTGAGAACGGCAGCAGCCTTGGGCCACAGTCATGCTTTGATCTGATCATAGCGTCTTGGCGCGCCAATGACAACAGTGCTGTGTGCACAAGGTTGGGTAATACGTAAAACCGCCCCGTGGCTGCTAAATGGGTGGACGCTAACGTGCGCCACTCTTGCGCGTATTTACCTGAGTAAGCGTCTTCAGCTCATTCAAAAACTCTGATACATCTTTGAAGTCTTTATAAACGGAAGCAAAACGCACAAATGCCACCTTATCGAGTTGTTTAAGCCGCCGCATCAGTAGTTCACCGATCTTTACCGTAGGCCGCTCGCGATCTTTCGACTCCTGTACAAAATGCTCTACTTCATTAGTAATATCCTCAAGCTTGGAGGGGCTGACAGGCCGTTTCTCACAAGCTTTCATAAGACCGCTAAGCACCTTATTGCGATCAAAGGGCTCACGCCGTCCATCTTTTTTAACTACCATATAAGGCAACTGCTCTAGTCGCTCATAGGTAGTGAAACGGCGTGAACACTTTATACATTCGCGCCGCCGCCTTATTACCTCACCCTCCTGACTCTCACGCGAATCGATCACCTTGTCGTCGGTCGAGCCGCAGTAAGGACACTTCATCGCTACCTCCCACTGGCTGCTTTATTTAGGGTGTTTCTACGCCTTCGAAGATATCACACAAGCGGCAGTGCGAATCAAGCAATTTCTTCAGCTATATTGTTGTAGGATGCAGAAAAACAGTGCAAGTGCTACTATAAGTTGTGGTTAGAGTACGGCAACAAGCCGCGCTGAGCAATTGTGAGAAACTCGTCTAGCTCATAAAATACCAACCCATAGATCTAGATCAAGTGCTAAGGAGAGATCAATGTCATCTGCGAGCGACTATCGTATCGAAAAAGACTCGCTGGGCGAAGTGCGCGTACCAACTGCCGCGCTCTACGGTGCCCAGACCCAGCGGGCAGTAGAGAATTTTCCTATTAGCGGGTTACATTTTCCACGCGAGTTTATACGCGCGCTTGGCCTTATCAAGCTAGCAGCCGCAGAAGTGAATCTAGCGCTGGGATTGTTGGCTGCCAATCAAGTAAAAGCAATCAAGCAGGCAGCTCAAGAAGTAGCTGACGGTAAATGGGATGAGCATTTCCCTATAGATATCTTTCAGACTGGTTCGGGTACTTCAACAAATATGAATGCCAATGAGGTGATCGCTAATCGCGCCCTACAAATCATTGGCGCTGAGCTAGGTTCAAAACAGATCCACCCTAATGATCATGTCAATATGGGCCAATCATCCAATGATGTGATCCCTGCTTGTATACATCTTGCTGCTTATCTCACTGTACAAGAGACATTGATACCAGCGCTTCAGCACTTGGTGGAGACACTTAAACGGCGTGCCGATGAATGTGATGATGTAATCAAAACAGGCCGTACACACCTAATGGATGCAATGCCAATTCGCCTGAGCCAGCAGATATCTGGCTGGGCCAGCCAGATAGAACATGGCATAGAGCGTGTGAAAGCAGCCCTGCCGAGGTTGGCGGAATTGGCTTTGGGCGGTACGGCAGTAGGCACAGGTATCAATGCACACCCAGAGTTTGGCCGCCGTATTGCCAGTGAATTGGCGCATATTACTAAGCTACCATTACAAGAAGCTGCCAATCACTTTGAAATGCAGGCTACTCAAGATGCTGCCGTAGAACTATCAGGTCAGCTTAAGACGGTGGCAGTGTCGTTAATGAAGATCGCTAATGATCTACGTTGGATGAATTCTGGTCCACAGGCAGGCTTGGCCGAGATCGTATTGCCAGCGCTACAGCCAGGCTCATCTATTATGCCAGGTAAGATCAACCCAGTGATTTCTGAGGCAGTGATCATGACCTGCGCACAAGTGATTGGTAATGACACTGTAGTTACATTGGGGGGACAGTGGGGTAATTTCGAGCTGAACGTAATGCTGCCAGTGATTGCTTACAATCTATTGCAATCAATCACTGTGCTTAGTGGTGCTGTGCGTGTGCTTGCCGACAAGGCAGTGGCAGGCTTTACCGTAAATCGTGAGCATATTGCTGAGTTGGTGGAGAAGAATCCTATTATGGTTACAGCACTAAATCCCGTGATTGGTTATGATGCTGCTGCCAAGATCGCTAAGACTGCTTATGCCGAGAATCGACGTGTACGTGAAGTGGCTGCCGAGATGACTAACCTGAGTCCTGATGAGTTGGCTAAACTGCTTGACCCTAGAGAACTCACCGAAGGTGGTATTAAGGGCGGCGGCACAGGTGGCTAAAAATTATTATATCTCTTAATCGTGGAGAAGAACTTATGCGAGTATTCTACCGATTGACTTTTATTGGCCTGTTGGCACTGGTCTTATTGACTGGTGTGTCTGCAGACGAGCGTGATCGCACTACTATTGCTCTGTTTGAAGGCCGTTGGTATGCACGTCTACAGGCGCCTGCAGGCGAGTTTGGCTTTGAACTACAACTGAGCCAGGCAGGCGGACAGTTTTCTGGTGTGGTTGAAGACGGCCATCACCGCACAACACTACAAGATTTCCAATTACAAGCAGGAAAACTCACCTTTGGTATTGATGATGCGCGTGTGCGTTTTGAACTAGAGCGTAGTGGCGATCAGTTAGTAGGACATTGGATACGCAAGGGCTCGACCACTGCACAGCTTAAAATTACCGCTACACGCACTCCGGTTAATCCTCCCAAAGCTACCCGTGCTGCAGAAGATTTTGTTGGTGAATGGTACTGCGTGACCAAAGATGAAGCTGGCAAAGAGAGTCCTGTAAGCCTGATAATACGCGCACAAGGCTCAAATATCGAAGGCACTGGTATAGATCCAACCGGTGATTTTGGGGCAATGCGTGGACAGATCTGGGGCGATCGTCTAGTGCTTAGCCGTTTTGATGGACAGTCACTCTCGCTTGTGGTAGCAACTCTGTCAGGTGGACAGATAAGCGCTGCAGTAAGCACTAGCCCGCTTTCACAATACTCGATTACAGGCGCACGCCGCGCTGCCGCTGTGGTATTGCCGGATCCTGGTAATGTCGCCAAGGTAAAGAGTGGTATTAATTTCGCCTTTCCCGACATTAATGGCAATAAGATCAGTTTTCCTGGTACAGAGTTCAAAGGCAAAGTTGTAATTGTCAATATTATGGGCACATGGTGTCACAACTGCCATGACGAGACGCCTTTCCTTATCGAGCTTTATAACAAATATCATTCGCGTGGGTTGGAAATAGTAAGTCTCTGCTTTGAAGCTCAGCTTAGCGAAGCTGACGATCTACGTGCGATTGAGCGCTATCAACGTACTCGCAAGATTCCTTACAAGCTGCTTTATGCTGGTAAAGTCGGCGAAAATGGACCGGCCAAGCAGATTACCGGAATGGAGCAGTTTGGCGGTTATCCTACCAATATCTTCATATCTCGTGATGGTCAGATTGATAGTACCCATACGGGTTTTTGGGGGCCTGCTACGGGAGAGAAATATACTACCGTGAAACGTAGATTCGAGGATATCGTAGAGAAACTGCTGAGTAAAAATTAAGCACAAAAATACCTATTATTGGATTATTCAATGCCCGTCAATTGGCGGGCATACTCTTTTCCATTCTTACTCTCTCCCCTTACTTTCTCCTTGAACCTCTCTTTTTAATAGTAGATCGCGTTATTACTGATTGACTGTTAGGCTTTTCTAGGGTTGTGGCACTGGTTATGCGAGCATTTCCGCCGGTGATAATGTGTCCTGCATCTGGAGCAATAAGACTATGAGTACTAATCTTCGATCGAAGATAGCGATCCTATTGATAATAATTTTTTCTTGTACCTATTCTCCGGTCGCACTATGCCAGCAGCCAGTGTACGACTCGGAAACTGTACCAGCTCATTCCCAGCTACCTTTGGTACAAGTACACACAATTGCACATGCCACAACAAGAGGGTTATTGGCGCGTGCTACAGGATCATCGGCTATTGAACTACATACGATTATTGGTTCGCTAACAGGGTTTGGACTCTTGCGTGTTGATGAACAGGTAACCGCAGGTGGCGTACTACGCCTTGGCAGTCGTATTCAGGTAGGCCAGGCTTCTTGTGCACAAGCTGATCTAGGTATGCGTGGCAAACTTATGCTAGCTGCCGATAGTGATCTAACCATTACTGCGACTGACAATACCGTTTATACAAAACTTATTGCTGGTGTAGTTAAGATCGAGTTGCCTGCTGGCGTCTATGGCTTTGTCGAGGCGGCCAATACCTTAGTAATGAATCGTACCGATAGGCCAGCAGCTTTCACTGTGCGTGTTGTTGATGGACGCGCGGCAATAAATACCTATACCGGTGCAGTGGTACAGACCCAAATTAGTGATGGCGAGTATATGATTGCTTTTCTTACACGTAGGGAAGAGAAGCTGAAGCCTAACAATTCGCTTGAACTACAGGTCAAAGTTACCGACAAGCAGGAACGGCCACGCCCTGGTATGGTGATAGTGTTTCAAAGTCGTGATTTAACCGGCAATACTGCGGGTAGCTTCTCTCCTGCAACTGCGGTAACTGATGCCAATGGTATTGCGCGTACCAATTTCTTGGCTGGATCACAGCCTGGTAAATTGGCGATCACTGCCACTATCGCAGGTACGGCAGCCATGGCGACCATGACGATCAATATTCAGGGTGGTGCGATCTTTGGCCTTAATACTATGCAGATTGTAACACTGGCAGGGATCGCTGCCGCAGGTGGCTTTGGTCTACAACAATCGATCCGACAACGTGATAATCGTGATAGGGTTGACTCTGGGCTCACTCTAGGCGCCGATCTGGAAGTGATCGGTCGCGATTGAAGAGATGTATTTACTGATAATCCTCAGAATTATTCAGCAAAAGGCTAAGGTGACTGCTATGTGGCGACAAGTTCTCTTAATGATCGTCTGCGGGATAATCTGCAGCGCGCAGGTCTACGCTCAATCTCCCCTCACAGTACAGTTTAGTTCAGCCTCCTACAGTGTTAGTGAGGATGGTAAAACTGCGACTATTACTGTTACTCTGACCGGTGATGGCTTGGATGGATCACTCACTGTTGATTATGCTACTACTAACGGCAGTGCTACTGCCGGAGTCGATTATATCACCAGCACTGGGACAGTAACTTTTACTGATCAAGGTAGTCAAACTTTCACTGTGCCGATCATTGATGACAATCTTTTGGAAGAGAATGAAACCGTTAATTTGGTACTTAGCAATCCTACACAAAGAGCTGGTCTAGGCAGCCCAAGTACAGCCGTGCTTACGATCATTGATAATGATCTGGCACCACCACAACTTGCTGTAGAGCCCACGACATTCGATTTTGGCCAAGTTCTTACCGGCGAAAGTCGTACACTCAGTTTCACGATTAGCAATATAGGAGGCAGCAATGCTGCACCTTTACAGATCACAGACGTTACCGCAGAGACCTTACAAGGACTCAACGGTTTTGAAATCTCCCCTCTGCCAACTACACAGATCCTAGCCGGTGGCAACGTCCAAATGAGTATCACCTTTGCACCACAAGAGATCGATCCTTTAACTGGTAGTGTTGCAGAGATCAGAATTCTTTCTAATGCTGGTGCTCCATTAACGCTCACAGCGCGTGGACGTGGGATCGTACGTCTAGGTTTTGCAACTACAGGTGGATTGCGTGTAAGGGAAGAGCAAGTTGTTAGCACTACACTGATCCTGCAAGGGCGGCCACCCGCTACTGGTCTCACGGTCACGCTTGAACCACGCTTTGATAGCAATGTTCTCGATCTTACCCTCAATCAAAACCTTGCAAGATTATTGCGTTTCCAGCAAGAAGTTGCTAGTGCTGCCAATCTAGTCTTCACACAAGCCAATGAGCAGCGCACCATCCGTTTCACTATACCAGAGTTAGAGATTGGTCCGTCGGCTGAGTTCACCCTGGCGCTGGCAGCGGGAAACAATCCTGCACTAGAGCTCGTGCCCTTGCGGGTGGTGCTGCGACCTAACAATAATCCTGATCTCCTTAAGACCTTTAACTGTCAGGGGTGTCAAGCAGGTTTTACACAAGAGGACGACCTGTTGACAGTGGTGATCGCCTATTTTGATCATAATCGTAATGTAGGTAGTCTGCTGCTGGTATTGCGCAATGAGCAGAGAGCGACTTTTACATTGCCTGCCATTACACCTGAGACATCGCCTGCCTTACCTACCGATTCACGTGGTTTTGCAATTAGATTGAAAATTAGAGGGGCAAGAAGTTTTGGCCAGGTTCAGGCAATCGAAATATTTCTTAGAGATGGTGATAACAATCTCACACATGCAACACTGCCTGATACTGGTGTTGCTAATATAGATAATCTCTCGCTGCCGTTATCGCTACCGTCTCAGTATAAGATAGAGCTAGAGATAGTTGAGATCATCACTCATTACTAATAATGTTTAACCCTCCTTGATTATTTGGCAAACCGTTTTAGGGTTCGCCAGTTTTTCCAGGTTGCATCGGTCGGTTAAAATATGACACCTTAGCAAGGTTTAGAAAGGACTTGTAAAACCTGCGGTGATTACGGTAATTTCTAAACTAGAGCAATGCAAACTGGAATAATCATTAAGGATTAAGGGAGCGTCAATTTTGTCGCAAGCATTGGTAAGGGATCATCGTCTCTCCTACTATTTTCCTGGCATTGTAGGATTCATTATGAGTTTTGTTACAATAGTTGTGCCCTGTGCCTACCGCTATCAGATGCGTCAAATAGAAGTAGCGCGCAGATTGGCTCAACCACCCATCAACTCTGTAATGGTGACAACCAATCTAACGGCACCTACGCTGTCTTCCCCCACTGCTTCTATAGAAGCAATAAAAACACCACCGGCAGAAACACGCGCAAATGAACTACTGCCAGAACAGAAATTCCGTCCAGGCAAAATCATGCGTATGGAGGCGACTGCCTATTGTATCAATAATGTTACTGCCTCTGGTGTGCGTAGCAAATATGGAATATTGGCTGCCGATCCACGCTTTCTTCCCATTGGATCGATCGTACGTCTTTATGCCGACGAATACACAGGTCTATACACTGTGCTGGATACTGGCGAGAAGATCAAAGGGCGTAAGATTGATATCTATTTAAGCAACTATCAAGAGGCATGTCGCTTTGGACGGCGTAAAGTGCGCTTGGAGATACTACGTTATGGTTGGGATCCGCAAGCATCCTCGTCCGCCTTTTGAGATCCCTAAAGTGTCAGTATTGATGATTGGACTTTTATAGCTTTTCTCACTACTATAAAGCACAAAAAAGCTAGGAGAAAAATACTGATGAGTGACGAAATCCAGATCGTCTGTATAAATAATGGTCCACTACGTATAAGTGGCAATATCGTGCTTAAGGATGCCTCTGGTAAAGAGTTCGGCCTAGGCGGACGTGAGGTGATCAGTCTTTGCCGTTGTGGTCTAGCAGCTAATAAACCCTTCTGTGATGGCAGTCATGGCCGCCAAGGTTTCCAGTCTGTTGTGGAAGCCCGCGATCTCCCTCCCCCTGCGCCTAAACCATAATATTATGAATTGATTACAGTGTTTATCAGAGTTCTGGATTGCGGATATAGTAGTAATGTTTAACTCCGCAATCCACAATTAAAAGGTTCTTCAGGGAGCTTGTGCAGTTTTTCACTTGACACCTCTGAGACGCCTGGTTTAGCATATTTTTTTGAGAGCTTGTGCAATTTTTCACTAGCTCAATTGTAGTGGCGGGAGGCCAGTGATGCAACTAGCGCAACTAAAAAGGGCGGGGCGTGCAATTGAGGGTTATTTCAATCTTAGTGAGGAAGAGGTTGCGGTACGGATTGAGGCAGCGCGGCGTACACTAGGAGCGCGATTGGTGATTTTAGGCCATCATTATCAGCGCGATGATGTGATACGTCATTCGGATCTACGCGGCGACTCTTTCAAGCTCTCCAAGCTTGCCAGTGTGCGCAACTCTGAATACATTGTCTTTTGTGGCGTGCATTTTATGGCGGAATCAGCCGATATCTTAAGCCAGCCAGATCAGCAAGTGATCTTACCAGATCTAGCAGCCGGCTGTTCTATGGCAGATATGGCTAGTCTGGATCAGGTTGAGACGGCTTGGGAGGAGTTGGCCGAGATCGGTATTGACTCAATCTTGCCGATCACATATATGAATTCAACCGCAGCAATCAAAGCCTTCTGTGGTGCTCGTGGAGGTGCCGTCTGCACCTCATCAAATGCCAAAGGGATCTTTGATTGGGCCTATGGTCAGCGCGAGAAGATCTTCTTCTTTCCTGACCAGCATCTAGGTCGCAATACTGCTTATGCGCGTGGTATTCCGCTTACCGAGATGGCAGTGTGGGATCCATACCTAGAATTAGGTGGCAATACACCAGAGCAGCTACAAAACGCCAAGATCATTTTATGGAAGGGCCATTGTTCGGTGCATGCGCGCTTTATGCCGTACCATCCAGATCAGATACGTCGTGAACATCCTGGTATTAATGTGTTAGTACATCCAGAATGTCGCTGGGAGGTTGTTGAGCAGGCCGATTATGTAGGTTCGACCGAGTATATTATCAAAATGGTGGCAGAGAGTGCGCCAGCGAGCAAATGGGCGCTAGGCACTGAGGTCAACCTGGTCAATCGTATCAAGGCAGAGAATCCAGATCGTTTTGTCTGTCTGCTCAGTCCAGATCTCTGTATGTGTGCAACAATGTTTCGTATTGCTCCAGAGAATCTCCTCTGGGCACTGGAGAACCTTACCGATGGTATAGTTGTCAATCGTATCACAGTGACAGAAGAGGTAGCACACTGGGCACGGGTGGCATTGGATCGTATGTTAAGTGTACAGTAATGTTACTGTGACAATGTTTGGCGGGAGGACGGGAATGGTTCTCCCTTCACGCTTTTTAAAGAAAATAGCAGTAAAGCACAATAGACTTTCAACCTTTTGGCAGCATAAAATGATCTAGATTTGGAGTGCCAAAGTAGGTTGATATGGCATGCGCGTGCGTCGATTAAAACTCCTTGAAACGGAGATTTTGGAGCGCGAGGCGGACGGCTATCAGGCAATTGTGAAGCTGCGTTTCGTGAATCAGAATTTCGTTGGTGTGGAATTGTTCAAGGAGGGTCAGCAAGCGAAGTTCGAGGCAATTGCTAAGGCCACTACAGAAGCCATTAAGCAGGCATTACCATTGCCAGTAGATATAGACCTAAGGAAAGTGGTGGAATTACATCCCCCCTTTCTTAATGATGTTCTGGTAGTAGTAATGATGGACCTCTACATCAATGGCAAACAGCTCTCTTTGACCGGTTGCTGTGTCTGTATGCAGAAGGATCTTACTTATGGAATTGCCCGTGCGACCCTTGATTCGACCAATCGTGTGGTCGATTACCTACTCAACAAATACCAGCAGTTAAATACACTTATATAGATTTACTACTCATCTAGGGAATGGTATTTATTGTTGTCGTGGCAATGCTCCTGTGTTAAGCTGCCTAGTCGTTCTTTTTGATTCTTGTTGCCATCACGAACCTTATGTCAACTTTATGTCAACACTACATCACGTGCTAGTTTTAGAGGATCATCCAGATACTGCGGAACTCTACCGAGAATTACTCTGTCTGGAAGGCTATCGTGTCTCGGTTGCTGATACGGCCCAAAAGGCTGCCACAGTTGTTGTACAAGATGTGCCTGAGTTGTTGATTCTGGATCTCGATCTTCCCGATCAGTCAGGGGTAGAGTTTCTACGTACATTACGTACAAATCTTCCTGATCTACCGGTAATCGTAGTGACAGGCTCGAATCGTTCAACCTGGCGGGTAATGTGCGAGCAGCTTGGTGTGCTCACTTACTTTGTTAAGCCTGCTGTCGAGCATCTTATCAATGTTATCAACCTCTATTTCCAGTCGCGTCCTCCGCAGGTCTGATTAATTGTCGATAACACTTGGTAAATTGTGGGTTTGTGGAACAAGCTCTGCTTGCAATCCGTAGTCTGCAATCTACTATACACAATTGAAGTGGTTGCCACTGGTTGTGCTACACTTTGAGTTCTGGTTTTGATATCTAGGCTGACATAGCTGGTATTATGATTGGTATAATCGATAGGTCTATTACAAAAGAGATTCTCCCTTACTTTCTCCTCAGCCTATTACTGCTCACAGCAATAATCTTCATTCATGAGGCAAATCGTTTCTCAGAACTCTTTATTATCTTCTCACGTCGTGGACTAGATGGTTGGCCACTAGTAGAGCTGATCGTATCCCTATTACCAAGTATACTGGTCTTCACACTGCCGATTGCGCTGTTATTTGGTATCCTGATTGGACTAGGGCGCATGGCAGCCGATAGCGAGTTGATTGTGCTACGCGCCAGTGGAGTAGGGCGTTGGCGGCTCTTTTTACCAATATTTATCTTAGCAATTGCGGTTAGCTTGCTCACCTGTTACAACACTGCCTACCTGTTACCAAATGCCATGCGTTCACTGCATTCACTCAAGAACACACGTGCACAATTACTGTTACGAGGTATGGTAGATCAAGTAAAGCCGGGTGTCTTTGAGGAGAATATTCCCAATAAGGTGATCTTTATACGCAATGTAGAGCGTGTAACGGGTCGTTGGCGACAGATCTTTCTTGCTGAACAGCTAGATCCACTCTCAGAGCCACGTATACTAATAGCAAAGGATGGAGAGTTACAACTAGGACCTACCCTTGAGCGCTCAGAATTGAATCTCTACAACGGTATTGTCTATGATGCCTATGTACGCAAACGCCGTGATCAAAGCAAAGCCACTGCCTACTCTTTTGCTGTCTCAACATTACGCTTCGATCTCTCTACACGTGAGGACTCATCTGCAACCACTCCTCCTCAACCTCCAAATAATGCGTTAAATATGCTTAATGAGGGTCCACAAATGTGGGCATTGCCAGAGCTATTACGTGCTCCTTGGCCAGCAGAGCGGGAAAAGCAGCTACAACTGCTGGCAGAACGCCATAAACGCTTTGCCTTGCCTTGTGCCTGTTTAGTCTTTGCATTTGCGGGAGTGGCGTTAGGAATGAGAGTTACACGTGGTGGACGGGCTTCTGGGTTGATAGTCAGTATTGCTGTAACACTAACCTACTACTTGCTCTTCATCTTGGGCGAAGATATCTCACGTCAGGGATTTATGCCAGTAGTGTTGGGTATCTGGCTGCCCAACCTAATGGTAGCGCTTTTTGGTCTCTTTATGCTCACTCAAGATCAATGGCTGAGAGATCGTATCGCGGGTTTGTGGAGTTATTGTGAGCCGACTTGGCGGCGTCTAGTGAATTGGTTTCAAGGTGAGCGTCAACGTATCAATACCAATCGCGTGATCTTTGGTTTCCCACGCCTGATCGACCGTATGATTGTGCTAGAGTTAGGGCGCTACTTCTTTATTGTACTGACAGGGATCACCACCGTCTTCATTGTTTTTACACTCTTTGAACTAGCTGAAAATATTGTAGAGAACAAGATCAGTAGTGGTGTAGTAGCTAGTTACCTATTCTTTTTATTACCACAGGTCCTACATTATGCAACCCCATTCGCAGTGTTAGTTTCAGTATTAGTTACCTTTGGTCTGTTTGGTAAAACCAGTGAGCTAATTGCACTCAATACCAGTGGCCAGAGCCTATACCGTCTTGCCCTGCCGGCATTGCTCTATTCGATAATAACTGGCGCATGTCTGTTCACTTCGCAAGAGTACCTCTTACCATTTGCCAACCGTCGTCAGGAGTATTTACGTTACCTGATCAAAGGCGGCCAACTACCCGCCCAAACCTTCTATCAGAAGGATCGCAAATGGTTTGCCGGGCAGGGTAACCGGATTATACATTTCCAGAATTTTGATCGCGATCGCAACCGTATTGTTGATATGGCGATATACGAGCTAGACGAGCAGAGCACTAGCCTGGTACGACGTATCTCGGCACGTCTTGCGCGCTGGGATGCACAGACACATGAATGGATATTACAGGGAGTGTTCCTGCGTACTTTTGAGGGTGCACAAGTAAAAACGGCTGAGTACATCAAACAGATGCGGCTCGCATTGCCAGAGCAACCAGACTACTTCAAGCAACAAGTGCCAGAGTCAAGTAAGATGAGTATGACCCAACTCTTCACACAGATCGAACAATTGCAGATGAGCGGCATAGATGTTCTAGACCTACGTATTGCGCTACAGACCAAGGTTGCCAATCCCCTCACTTGTCTAGTAATGGTACTAATGGGTCTACCCTTTGCGCTCACGGTAGGTAAGCGAGGCGCGCTTGCTGGAGTAGGGGTAAGTATCTTTATTGCGATCATATTCTGGGGTGTGTTAGAGCTATTCGGCCAATTAGGTCGCTACGAACTCTTGCCGCCCCTACTTTCTGCTTGGGGGCCTAACCTGCTCTTTTCTGCCAGCGGCCTCTATCTGCTCTTCACGGCAAGAACCTGATGGATTATTGTCGGGGCGCATTGCGGAGGCCTATATGAGCGGCAAGACATTCCGTATCATACATGGCGATATTGCCGACCTAGAATGTGAGGCGATTGTTAATGCCTGGAATCGTAATCTCATCCCTTGGTTCCTGCTTTTTCCTCAAGGTGTTTCTGGTGCCATCAAACGCAAAGGGGGAAATAAGATCTTCCGGGAACTAATGGGTAAAGGAATGATCCCACTGGGTCAAGCTGTCTATACTAATGCTGGCCGATTGAAAGCCAAATATGTTATACACGTTGCCAGTCTAGATCTACTATGGCGAGCCAGTGAACGCTCAATCCGTGATTCTACTCGTAATGCATTAGAATTGGCGCTACAACTGGGAGTAAGCGAGATCGCCTTACCACTTATAGGCACCGGTATAGGTGGCTTCAGCCCTAGTCAAGCCTATATGTTAATGAAGGCCGAGATCGATAAGTATACCGACAAATTCATACGTATTTATCTGGTTATTTATGACCGTATCTCACTACAGTTTGAGTATAGCTGTAACTGATCAGTGAGCCGCTGCAGGGGTAGGAAAACGCAGATCTTCTATTTGAATTGAATGGCCGATCTCACGCGCCTGTGGTAATCCGATCATAAAAGCAAAGGCATGGGCAAGTTCATGTTCTATGAGGTCTTGGAAGCTTACCTGGCGCCGTCCTTGGCGGTATTGAGGTTTTACCTCGATAGTAATCTCCTCTATCTCTCCATTGTCTAGATCAACAACTGCCTGTGTCAGGCCCGCCTCACTCAATTCTGGGCGCGAGGTTTGCTCGACAATATCTATACGGGTAATCTTATCTGGAGCAATACGTATAAGCAGATCAGAAGGCAGCACTTTACGGTAGCGTGCCAATATCGTTTCATAAGCCTGTTCTATCTGTAAGGTACTGATCTTGGCTTTAGTGAAATTAGTCACTGGTAGAGGTCTGGATGGTGGCGCTGCCAAGCTGGTAAACGTGGCAGTAATGATTAGTAAAACGGCCAGTACAGCATGGATCTTCTTTAATGACATCTGCGCTCCCTCCATTAGTAATCTGACTATTTGCTATGGCAAAGAGTGTGCCAATCGTATACTAGCCCGGTTCTGCCACCTTAGTTGGGGCAGATCTGGGCGCTAGCCGGTATGCTACTAGGGATTTTTGGAACAGTAGTGGGTTTTCTCAACTATTGTCAAATTATTCGTGTATACTAATACTCATCAATGGGGATCGGTTTGAGGAAGAGAGAATGTTAAAAATCCTTGCTATTGATCCGTCGGTAAACGCGCTGACACTGCTCGCTAACAATCTAGAAATGTATGGTTATGAACTGCAAGGCGCTACTGATATTGCCTCGGCGCGCAATGTTGCACGTATAGGCTATCGACCAGAGATTGTAATGGTAAACCTGGCACTCTGTTATCAACCACAGATCTTCAAACTGCGCGAGCTATTCCAAGAACTCAGCAACCCTTATCTGATTGTACTTGCCATTACTGATATTGAGAGTGAAGCAACACGTATGCGCGCACGCGCTATGGGATTTTCTGGACTGCTTAGTAAGCCATTTGATATCAAAGCGATCCTACTTGAGATCGAGCGTATCACGGAGATGGGCAAAACCCACTGTGCATTTCTCTCGGCAGAGACACGCCGGGAACAGCGCTTCCGTGTTCCTATTGAAGTAACCCTTGAGATCAAGGATGAAGAGAGCGACTATGCTATGCGCGAGCAGACTGTCACAGAGGATATTAGTTGTACAGGTGCCTCTGTGCTTACTATGCTTAAGGCGCGTATGGGGGCGCTCGTCGCCATCGCAGTGCCAGAACATGGATTGAACTGCCGTGCGATTGTACGTGGCAGCTTCATAGGCAGTGACCATATACGCCGACTCAATCTTGAAATGATTGGTAAGCAATGGGAAGAGGTCTTTAAGAAGGCAACCGGACAATCTGCGCCATTACAGCCAGTGGTAGCAGCCAAGACGCTAGCCGACGAATTAGAGCCGTTTATTGCTAACCAGCCACTTGGCGATAATGATTTTGCTGCTCGTGTCGCCACCGCCGCAGAAGCAACCCTACTTAAAGCGCTTGGTCAAGTACTTAATGACCGCTATGAGCTAAGAAGGCTGATCGGCATTGGTGGTTTGGGTGCTGTCTATGAAGCGCTGGATCTGTTTAGCCTAAGGCCAGTGGCAGTTAAGATACTGCTCGATAACAACACTTTTATTAGTGATGAGAAATCGATCCCACGCCAGTTCTTTGAACGAGAGATACAGATACTTACTCAAATTACCCATGCCAATATTGTCTCACTGATCGATTCTGGTATGAGTGAAACTGGTCAACTCTACCTAGTAATGGAATACATAGAGGGTGAGACATTAGACAAGTTGATTCATAATGAGGGTGTCTGGTCGGTAGCACGTACATTACGACTGCTCAAGCAACTCTGTCCTGCACTGCATGCAATGCACTTGCAGAAGATTATGCATAGGGATATGAAGCCTTCCAATATAATGATCCAGCAGATTGGTAATGTAGAAGTAGCAAAAATACTCGACTTTGGTATTGCCAAGATGGTACGTGGTGAGAAAGATACCTCGCTTATCAAATCAATTACTAAGACAGGGATGATTGTAGGAACGGTCAAATATATTTCGCCTGAACAGTGTTTGGGTGAAGAGCTTGATGAGCGTGTTGATATCTACTCATTAGGCATGGTGATTTATGAACTGCTCTGTGGCAAGCTACCGTTTGAAGCCAATTCTATCAGTAGTTGGTTGATGGCGCATGTAAAGAAAGACCCTATTCCTCTCAATGAAGCCAACCCTCATATACACGAGGCAATCAACCAGGTAGTGTTATGGGCATTAGCCAAACAACGTGAGGATCGACCCACTAGTATTATGGAGTTCTTACACTATTTTGAGGAAGCTAATAACCAATCTAGTATTATTGCGAGAAAGACTTTCCGCTTACCAGTGCGAGCCCAGAACAGAGAGGATTCCGTAAATGATCCTACCTTCTCATCCTCGGACAATTAAAATCTCTGTCCTGCTTATTAGCAAGTAGATAGGCACTATTTAAGCCATTGATGGATACGTCTAAGCAAGCGGCTAGTGCCTTCTCGAAAGATCTCTGTTGGTGTGATCATACTCAGTATTAGCCAGGCTTCGGAAGGGAAATCAAAGAAGTAACCGGGATGTGTAAGCACGTTATCATATTCAAGTAACTCCAGCACCATCTCTTCCTCAGACATTATACGAGGCACTCGTACGATTGCATACCATCCTCCTTCGGCAGGAAGTAACTGACAACCGCTTTGTGGCACAAGTTCGGCTGCTAGCCAGGCACGATTGTCTGCCACACGTATACGTAGTTGATCTTGTAGCATAGGTGCGCTAGCAAGCAGAGCCGATAGCGCATGCTGGACGGGAGTAGCGACAGAAAGAAACAGATCAGCAATAAACTCCAGACGGGCACAGGCCTCCTCAGCTATCGCAGTATGCCCGTTCACAACAATCCAACCCAGTTTAAGTTGGGGCAGTGCGGCTATTTTAGAGAGACCGTTGAGTGTGAAAGTAAGGATCTCATTAACGCTGGTAAGGCTACTTACTCGCTCGTTATCTTGATCATAAGCATAGTCAGCAAAGACTTCATCACAGATCAGGACAAGATTCTCTTGATGGCAGATATCAATCAATTGAGCCAGCTCATATCGCTTTAGAAAAGATCCTGTCGGATTGTTTGGATTTACTAAGATGATCGCACGTGTATCTGGTCGGCAGGCCGCGCGCAGCGCAGCAAAATCTATCTGCCAGGCGCCATCAAAATAGAGTGGATAAGGGATTGGCTTTACACATTCAACATGGGCAAGATGATCAAAGAGAGGATAGGAAGGCACTGGTACAAGTACACTATCGCCTGGTTCTGCAAGCAGCTTGAACAGCCAGGTATAGGCTTCACTAGTGCTGGCAGTAAGCACTATACGTTCACCTTCTACCGTAATCGCACGCTCAGCATAATAGTCAACTACAGCCATACGCGCACGCATGAGACCCTTAGGATCAGGTTCATAGCGCAGGCTGGCTGGTTGTGCCAGTGCTGCTAAGAGATCTTTTTGGGGATAGTCGAAGCCGGCACGGGTAGGGTTTGATTCTGTTAAGTTGAGTAACTCGGCGCCTTCAAAACGTTTGCGCTCAATAAGCTGACTAAAGCGGTTAATGACTATTTCGCGTGGTGTACGCGACGAGAACGGGATCATATTTTCCTCCCCCGTAGAGTTACTGAAACCGTAACAATATAACTTTACTGGTCACTTGCGAGCGAAAAAATCTTGTCTGCCTACTAGCATTTTCCGAGCGTTTAGCAGACTCTTCGTATATACTGGAGACGCCATCGGCAGGTATTGTAACCCTGCTGGTAGGTATTTCTAGGGGTTTTGGATGTTAAAGATTCTTGCTATTGACCCATCTGTAAATGCGCTAAAATTGCTTTCCAGCAATCTGGAGCAGTACGGTTATGAACTGCAAGGAGCATTAGATTTCGCATTAGCACGTAATGTCGCAAAGATGGGTTACCGAGCCGAGATATTGATGGTAAACCTCTCTCTTTGTCAACCCACTCTTGTATCAGAGTTGCATCAGTTGTTTCAAGATCTTAACAATCCTTACCTGAGTATAATTGCGATCTCGGATCTAGAAAGCGAAACCGCAACGATGCGCGCCCAAGCTATGGGTTTTCGTGGTGTGATCTGCAAGCCATTTAAGATCAAATTGATTCTTGCTGAAATTGAGCAGGTTGCGCGACTAGATCCAGCCGAATGCAATTTTACCTCGCCTGGTACACGTAAAGAGCAGCGTCTGCGTATGGCATTGGAAGTAGAAATCGAGACTACTGATGAGGAGACCAACCGTGCCCTGAGCGAGCAGACCATCACGGAAGACATTAGCCGCAATGGCGCCTGTGTACTGACAATGCTAGAGGTGCGAGTAGGTAGTTTTGTTGCCATCAATGTCATAGGGCAGAATGGTACCAGTATGGGTGTAGTACGAGGTAGTTTTATCGGTAGTGATCGTATACGCCGGCTCAACCTTGAGATGATTGGTAAGCAATGGGAGGAGATCTATACTCGTATAACCGGGGAGTTTTCTGGTGAAGCGCCTGATATTGTTGCTGTCGGAATGGTAAAGGAGATGGAACGAACTGGGCAGGTGCTTAATGACCGTTACGAATTGCAGCATATGATTGGCAAGGGTGGGTTAGGCGTCGTTTACCGTGCACTAGATCTATTTACACAACAGATCGTGGCAGTCAAATTACTACTAGAATCTTTTGATAGACCTAATGAAGAATCACTGCCACGTCAGTACTTTGAACGAGAGATACAGCTACTTACCAAAGTACGCCATCCAAATATTGTTGCTGTGCTCGATTCTGGGGTAACACGAACTGGTCATAGCTTTCTGGTAATGGAATTTGTTGAAGGTCAAGTACTGAGCGATCTGATCGGAGTCAACAAAGTCTGGTCAGTAGCACGTACACTGCACTTGCTTAAGCAGCTCTGTCCGGCTCTGCATGCAATGCATTTACAGAATATTATCCATCGCGATCTCAAGCCAGCTAATATAATGATTCAACGTGCAGGACGGGCTGAAGTAGCGAAATTGCTCGATCTAGGTATTGCCAAAATGGTATGTGGCAATGAGGGTACACATATTAAGACCATCACTCAAGCAGGCACAATTGTCGGTACGGTTCAGTATATCTCCCCTGAGCAATGTCTAGGTAAGGAACTGGACGCACGCGCCGATATATATGCGCTAGGGGTGATGACATATGAACTGCTCACTGGTTGTATGCCATTTAGTTCCGACTCATTGAGTGGCTGGTTGCTGGCACATCTGCAGACCCTACCGATCTCCCTGCGCAACATCAATCCACAATTGTCTCCAGCTATCGATCAAGTAGTACTATGGGCACTCTCCAAAGAGTGTGATGCCAGGCCAACCACGACCATGCAGTTTCTGCAAGCTTTTGAAAAGGCCGCCAGTGAATACGAGGCTTCCACACAGGAGTTGCATCCCACGACAGCGCAACTCGATTACTGCAAAGATTCAGTAAACTCACGCGAAACTATGGTAGTTACACCACCGTCTACTAGTCGCCCTACCTTAATATCTTCCGAAGATTGAAATACCATGAGAGATTAAAAGTTTATGGTTGGCTTTATTTCAGACTCAGATCCACTTCGTGCTCGTGTAGCACGATTTGTTTCAACGCAATGGAGTTTAGTGTTAGCGGCTGGTCAACGTTGCACACCAGAATCTGAGCAAGCTCTGGCTGCTTTATGTGCTACCTATTGGCCACCGCTCTATTCCTATATAAGGCTGAAAGGATATAGTGTATCTCAAGCACAAGATCTTACCCAAAGTTTCTTCACTCGATTACTAGAGAAGAACTATCTGCAAGAAGCAAAGCAAGAACGTGGCAAGTTTCGTTCATTTCTGTTAGCTTCGCTCAAACATTTTCTCGCTAATGAGTGGGATCGCGAGCAAGCACAGAAAAGAGGTGGTGGTATGCAGATTATTAGCTTAGCAGAGATTGCCACCGCTGAAGAGAAGTATGCTTTTGATCAGACATTGCAAACGCTAACACCAGAAAAGCTTTTTGAGCGACGTTGGGCGCTTACAATATTAGATAGGGTATTAACAAAGCTTGCCGAGAAGTTTGCCGCGGCTGGCAAAAAAGAGCTTTTCGAGCATATGAAGGGTTTTCTTACTGGCAGCAATACACAAGTTTCTTATCGCCCAATGGCGGAACAACTAGCAATGACAGAAGGCACACTTAAGGTGGCAGTACATAGGTTACGCCGCCAATTCCGTGAACTATTGCGCGACGAAATTGCTCAAACAGTTGCTCATCCCGGTGATAGTAATGAGATTGATGACGAGATCCGCTACCTATTAGCAGCGCTTAGTCAGTAAAATACTTCCGGTTTCTCTGTAACTTTTCCAGAAAACTTCTTCAGTAGATGAGAGAGAGATTTGTGGAAAGGGAGATCTTACAATGGTAGAGCTACGTCACTGCCCACAATGTAATACAGGGTTATCTGAAAACGCGCCTTCAGGATTATGTCCCAATTGCCTGCTGAAATTAGCACTAGAATCTAGTGCCGATACGCTTCAGACTAGTGGAACATCATTAGCGGCTGACATCAGAATCACTTATTTTGGCGATTATGAATTGATTCAAGAGATTGCCCGTGGTGGTATGGGCGTAGTTTATAAGGCTCGCCAAGTTAGCCTCAATCGCACGGTGGCAATCAAGATGATGCAGCCTGGGCTATTAGCTAGCAAAGCAGAGATTGAGCGATTTCGTATTGAGGCAGAAGCTGCCGCAAATTTGCAACATCCCAACATTGTTGTAATACACGAGATTGGTGAGCTAGATGGGTTACATTATTTCTCAATGGATTATGTAGAAGGTGAAAATCTTGCACAGTTGGTGAGTAATAGTACTTTACCAGTGACAAGAGCTGTGCAATATGTCAAGATCATCGCAGAAGCAGTGCATTATGCCCACCAACAAGGTATCTTACATAGAGATTTGAAGCCATCAAATATCTTATTAGATCAATTTGACCAGCCACGTATCACAGATTTCGGATTAGCAAAGCATATAGAGAGCGATTCGCGTTTGACTGCTACTGGTGCGGTGTTGGGGACGCCTAGCTATATGCCGCCAGAGCAGGCAGCAAGCCAGCGCATAGCAATGAGTGCCGCCAGTGATGTCTATTCGCTGGGTGCAATACTTTATGAACTGTTGACTGGACGTCCACCCTTTCAAGCTGCTACACCATTGGATACGGTAATGATGGTGTTGAACCATGAACCAGTTTCATTACGTATGCTGAATCCCAAGTTAGATAAGGATATAGAGACGATATGTCTAAAGTGTTTAGAGAAAGATCCGCTACGTCGTTACCAATCAGCGCAGGAGCTAGCTGAAGATCTAAAAAGGTATTTGAAGGGAGAACCAATCAAAGCAAGGCCAATCCATCTTAGTGCTCGTGCTTGGCGCTGGAGCAAGAGAAATGTTGGCATAAGTGTTGCCGCAGTTGCATTATTTTTATTGGCAGTAGGAGCGACAATTTCAGCTATCGGCTATCAGCAGAGGCTATTGCCATTGCTGTTGGAGCAGGCAAGATTAGAACGTATCTCAGGTAATAGAAAAGAATCGCTGGAAAAGTTAGCGGAAGCAGCGCGAATTAAAAAGACGGCTGAGTTGAAGCAGGAAGCTATAAACACTATTACAATGCCAGGTCTACATCTTCTGCATAAACTCTCTTTTGGATACTGGAATCACCCCGTCTTTTCTCCAGACTCAAAAAAATTGGCTGTATTACTTGGGCGTGATAAGAACGCGAGTGATCCCAATGAGAACCAAATCAAGGTT
>JBFLVQ010000036.1:0-29166 GCA_040758525.1 Acidobacteriota bacterium | reverse complement strand
TTTGAATCTCACTTCAAGGTATCTCCGATAAGGAGTAGTGGGGCTGTGGCTGCCCCCCTAGTCTTGCCGATCCGTCTGGGTCGTCATATGGTCTACAAATCGGTATCCCATACCATCCCTATTGCTACTGTTGTTTCCTGCTCGGTTGGGGCTGCTTAAGTGCTGCACCAGGGATGCCCTTCTATTTATTGAAGGGAGGAAGTCACTCTCAAAATCCATAGATCGAGAATCCACCATCAACTGCTAGGCACTGACCAGTGATATAAGAGGCTGCTGGCATACAAAGAAAAGCCACCGCACTAGCAACCTCTGCTGCCTCGCCTACTCGTTCCATAGGAGTGCGAGCCAATATTGCCGCAAGGTACTCATCATTCTCCAACACATGTTCGGTTAAAGGAGTACGTATATACCAAGGCGCAACTGCATTGACACGTATACGATCGGCAGCCCATTCGACAGCCAGATTACGTGTTAGTTGAATCATCGCCGCCTTGCTCATTGCATAGGGCGCGCCTGTGCGTAGATGTGCCAGTCCAGCTACAGAAGAGATATTCACAACGTTGCCTGCTGATGAGCTTTTCAGAAATGTATGTGCCAGCCGACACATGCTGAAAGCAGAAGTTATATTGGTGTTGATAAGAAACTCATATTCTTCCTGTGTGTAATCGATTGACTTCTTTCTAATATTGGTGCCGACATTGTTGACCAAAATATCTAACTTACCGCCTAACTCTCTTACTTTATCGAAAATACGTTCACGCTCATCAGACCTGCTGATATCTGCAGCTAAGCCACGCGCTGACCAGCCTTGTTGCTGCCATTGTGTCAATCGCTCGTCTATTTCTTGAGCATGACGTGCGACAATTAAAATGTCTGCACCTAATTGTAGGAACTGTTCAGCAACAGCCTGGCCAATCCCCTTAGTGCCGCCTGTGATCAAAGCCTTCTTACCTGTTAATGTCCATTGGTCATTCATATAATTTTTATCCTATTACTGTTTTGCTGAAGTATGGTCATGAACAATACGCCAGCCTGCTGAAGTCTTACGGAAAAGTAGGGTAAAAAGTCCTTGCGGCTGATCCTTCGCTCTTTCCAGTAACCAACGCCCAAAGACTAGCGCAGTATCTTCCTTGAGTACCTTTATATCGATCTCACTGAAGGTGAGTCTACCCATTGCAGCTTTATCGGCATAACCTTTCTTGTAACGATCGAGTACGGTCTGCCAGCCATAAGTAACATTGCCGCCAGAGGCAAAACGTACTGAATCAGATTTTTCATAGCCTTCCATATATTTATCTATACTTCCCTCATTCCAGCCAGCCGCCTGTTCATCAAGAACTTTTGTAATATCCTGCTTTATTGCTGTCTCATCTGGTTGGATTGGTTGTTTGAGTTCGCTAGCAGGTGGGGTAACTGCTGAGTTGGCCTGTGGCTGACACGCAATACAAAGGTAAAAGAGTAACAGTGTAAAACACCAAACAACTGTTTTCATGTTATTAATCCTTATTTTGTTGTTTCATATTTTCCGTTTTGGAACCGGTAGGTTCTAACTTCATTGAAATTGATAACCTTATCATCGCTCTGTTTAGTGCCGCTAGTAGTTACTTTTAGATCAAAGTAGAGAGGATTGCTACCAGGCACAAATTCAATTTTAGAGTCATATTTCCAGCATTCACCTAGATCTCCGCCACAACTGCCTTCGTTGTCTTGATAGATCTCTTCGACTAAGGCAATCTCACGGAACTGTTTATCTATTTCAGAAATAATTACCAGGCTCTCCACTGTATAACCCTGATTAGTAAAGCCAGGGCGAAACAACACACCATATTTATCTGGTCCGATCTTTACCAGGTTACCTTCTGGCGCGGCATTGTAACCTCCCATCTGATCTATATATTTCTGGTCTAGATCTAGTTGCCAAGCATCACCAACTTTAGTAAAAAGTGCCCCGCCAACAATACCGCCAGAGGCATGACTTATTATTTCTGGTGGCGCCGTTTGTGTGATAACAAGAAATCGTTCACTCCCACCTTGTTGAAAATTTACTGCTAGCCCTACACTTGTGTAAGCGGTATCAATCTCCGATGGCCATTCAAACTTATTTAGATCTTCTTCAGTTGGCTTCCATTCAGCGCGTTTCTCTTTTGCGTTATAATTTCCATATAACAATTTAAGAATCTTCTCATCATCAAGTGTTCCTGTGACAGTCTTCTTACCAGGAGTTGATTCAGACTTTGCTGGTGAGGGTTGATTATTATTAACCGGTTTTTCCCCATTGGCAGGAGCGCGACAGCCTACTACAGAGATAGTTACAAGCAAGAAAATTAGTAATAGGTTCTTAAGTGACATAAGCTCTCCTATCTATTTAGTATTCAGCGCGCACTGCATCAGCAACTTCGCTAAGTTGATAAGTAACAAGTTGGCGCCCATTGGTCTCGGCAAGCAACTCCTTCAGCAATGTTTGTGTACCGGTGCCGGTATTAATATAACCGCTAACCTGTTCTGCTGATAACTGTGGCAATGGTATACCAGTGTTCTTCAATTGCTCGTAACGATCGAGCGTTTCTGTATTCAAATATACATGCACAGGATGAAAATTAAAGATCTTCAATCCTGGCACCGCCTCCAGAAAAGGTAACATTGTCCAAGGTAGGCGGTATAGGCAATGTATATCATCTTCCCAATAATAAGGAATACGCACCAGATTGTTCCAATCACAATAGGCAGAGAGGTAGGGAACATTAAAGAAGATATGGCTACAATCGTAACTAAAACCAAGCCGCGCAATCTCGGTAAGAATAGGAGTACTCTGGATCAAGTTATGACTGCGTGTACCACGTGCATCAGGCACAATGGCGCGTAGCGCTGCCACCGTCTCTACCGTCTTACTATTGTTAGCAGCAAAATTTGGATGTATACCAAATTCAAAGAGACCATTATTATATTCTTTCACACATTGGTAGGTACTGGTAAGAAAGATAGTCGCTTTAACCTTTGCCGACGCCAATATCTCTAGCGACTGCCGCACCATATATTCTGGTGCCCAGTCGGTATCCATTGTAATAGCAATAGATGTAAGGCTGCTAAGATTGCTGAAACGATTGGGACACAATCGACTTGGCTGTTCCATCCTACTACCTTCCTTCTCACTAAACTCATACCAGAATGCGCTGGCGTAATGCATCAAGTGTTTCCGCAATTCGTAGCGCCACTGTAGCATTAGCAACTGGTGCCCGGTGTTGCTTGATAGCAGCAAGAAAATCTTCACATTCAAGCCTTAATGGCTCCTGCTCAGGGAAGGGAAGTTCTGCATTAGTAGAGTAAGTAGTCTGATAATGCATACCCATAGGTGGTGCAACTGCTGTGTGGGCGGTTAGACGCCCTTTACCAGTGCGATCAAATCTTAGTAGCGCACGTTCGAACGTTAATATCATATCGCGATTAGCAACTGGGTAGGCCATAGAACAACGTAATGACACAGGTACACTACCATAATAGAGTTCTGCACGTACGGCTGCGATCGGTGCACCTACCCCAAGACTGAAGGCATGTACCGATTCTATACGTGGTGAAAAGTCAAAGAGGCAGGCAAGCAACGAAAGATCATGCACGAGCGTACCAGTGAGTAGTTCACTCTCAACAGGATAGTCTTTCAGATCGGTATTGTTCATCTCTATATGACATAATGCGCCCCAGCGTGATTTAGCAACTGCTTCAGCGACTACTTGAGTAGCCGTATGGTACTGCATAATATGTCCGACTTGTAGTGTGAGGTCTCGATTATGTGCCAGTTCACCCAGTTCACGACATTGCCAGGCCGTAATGGCAAGTGGTTTCTCAACGAAGACATGTTTACCATTTTCCAGTGCAGTTTTGGCAAATGTGTAATGAGTAGGATCTGGTGTGGCAATCACGACTGCATCGATCTCAGTATTCTGCCAACTCTCTTGCGGATCAGCACACCAGCGCGCGCCGTACTGTGCCGCTAGCGCCAGTACATTGTCCTGACCAGTACGTGTATAGACAGTGCTAACTGTAGAATAGGGGAGTTGGGAGAAGACTCTTAATAAGTTCTTACCCCAACGTCCACATCCTAGCAATGCCAGTCTAATCTTATTCATCGATAAAACTGTTTGATCGTATCAATAACACGATCGACCTCGGCAAATTCTAACTCGGCAAAGAGTGGTAATGAGAGCACTTCTGCCACAGCTTTAAGCGCTTCAGGATAATCGCTAGCAAGATAGTGTTGAATATAGACCTTCTGTTGAAATGGCGCTAATGGATAATGGATCGCGCTCTGTATTCCTTGTTGGGCAAGAAATTCTTTCAATTCATCGCGCCGTTGTGCACGAATTGTGTACTGATGGTAATTAGTCTGACAATGAGCGGGAATAAAGGGAATCTGTACTTCAGCTATACTCGATAATCCCTCATTATAATGTGCTGCTAGTTGATGTCGCCTTTGTGTCCATTGATCTAGTCGGCGTAACTTAACTCGCAATGCCGCTGCTTGAATCTCATCTAAGCGACTATTCATACCAACCTCATTGCTAAAATATTTCGCTGTGAATCCATGTGTACGCAGTCGCCGTAGCAGTGCCGCATACTCATCATTCTGAGTGGTGATCAGACCACCATCACCATAACCGCCAAGATTTTTCGTAGGATAGAAGCTAAAACAGCCAAAGTCACCAATATTACCAGCCATATGACCACGGTAAGTGCTGCCGATTGCTTGACAAGCGTCCTCTATCACAATCAGTTTATGCTCACGTGCTAGTGCCATAATCGGATCCATTTCTGCTGTTAAGCCATACAGATGTGTGACAATAATGGCACGTGTTCTTGGTGTGATCTGGGCAGCAATCTGATCTGGATTGATATTGAAAGTGCGTGCATCAATTTCGGCAAAGCGTGGTACTCCATTCATTAGTGATACCACTTCTGGATCGACATAGATGGTAAATGAAGGCATGATTACTTCATCACCAGGTTTAAACCCAATCGCCATTAATGCCAGCATTATCGCATCTGTGCCAGAGGCACAGGCAATCGCATGTGGGACATTACAGTATTGCGCAATCTCTTTCTCAAAGGCCGCCACTTCTGGCCCTAGTATGTAGTTGCCGGAGTGCAATGCACGCAGCACCGCCTCTTCTAACTCTGCGCGGATTGTCTCATTTTGTTTGACCAAATTAACAACAGGTATTACCGATGGTTGCATTTAATTACTCCACAATTGATAATGGCTTATTACTAATTATTCAACATTAGCTCAGCCAAGCCAGCAAGGTTATGTACTTGATAAGTTGGACGTGGTCCACCAGACGGCAATGGCTCATTTTTACGAT
This sequence comes from Acidobacteriota bacterium, assembly GCA_040758525.1. GTDB lineage: Bacteria > Acidobacteriota > Blastocatellia > Chloracidobacteriales > JADJPF01 > JBFLVQ01. Next base: position 23,812 of record JBFLVQ010000036.1, on the reverse strand, counting down.
TAACCCACACAACTGGGATACCAAGCGTAGTGGCTGGTACAACATCATGGAAATGGCTCTGTGCCGCGTGCAACAGTCCTTGCTTACCGCCACGACGAGTGATGGCTTCTTGAAAGTGGGCATGCCCTGGCTTGTAAGATTTAACCTGAGCCGCAGTTACGATTAGATCGAAGTTTACTGTAAAATGTCGTCGAGTTGCCGCTAATAGATCATCATCAACATTAGAGAGAATACCAAGTTGAAAACGCTTAGCCAGTCGCTCTAATGCAGCATTGGTATCAGAGAATGGTATCCAATCACCCATACTAGCGACAAGAAAGTCGGCATGCGAGGGATTGAGTTGCCAGCCCAGTCGTGCTGCCACTCGTCGCGCCGTTTCTGTTAACACTTCTCTATATGAGCGGTAAGACTCAGTCTCTACAATGGGTTCTTCCAGCATATAGGCGGTCACGATATCATCAGTTGATAATCTGATACCATCGCGAGCTGCTGTTGTTTGAAAGGCATTTGTAATTCCGCCTTCCCAATCTATCAGAGTTCCGTAGCAATCAAATGTGATCAGTTCAATGTTGTTTAGATTCATAACTCACTCTCTAAGTATTTTTATCCACGGAACTCTAGCTTTCCTAACCTGACAAGTACAGATTCAGTTTTTTTAATTTGTGACCATAACAGTATGAGGAGCAGTCTATCTCAAGGACGGGTAGCTGATCCACTGTTGGTCGATTTTCGCATTATTGCAGAATGTGCTTCCCTGATCAGTGCGTGTGTATCTGGATCATCTGGATTAAGACGCTCTGCCTGTTCTAATTGTATCAGTGCGCGGGCGGGTTCACCTGTACGCAACAGCGCCAGTCCCAAATTATAACGGCTTAAAAAGAGATTAGGGGCATAGTTCAATCCTTCTGTGAGGAGCTTTACGGCAAGCTCCGGGCGACCTAATTTCAGATAGATCGTAGCAAGATTATTACGAGTCATTAGACTACCATAAGGATCTTGTGTAATCACCTGGTTATAGTAAGCCCCTGCGGTCTGGTAGTCGCCCATCTCATTGTAAACATCGCCAAGCGCGGCAAAATAGTCTGCGCTAGGATTGATATCATAGGCTTGTTGGAAATGATCTAGCGCTTTTTCGTAATTGTGTTGAAGTTGATAGGCACGTGCTAGATTGAAATGTGCAAAGCCAGAACGTGCATCCACTTCAATAGCCCGAGAAAAGAGTGCAATATCATCGCGCCAATACGACACTTGTCGAGCCATTAACACTCCATAGCCACCTATCACTGCAGCAAGCGCAAACAACAGTGCAGGCCGTTGCCAACCTACTGACAATCGAGTAATAAGTGTTCGTGCCATTACTACTAGCAGAAGCGCAAAACCGAAGAGGGGCAGAAAGAGGTAACGATCTTGCAATAACATATCTGGCACAAAGAGGCCAATATTGAGCATAGGTCCAAGCGTCAGCACCATCCAGGCTAGCGCAAAAGCACAACGTCGCTCACGCCAAGCCAATACCAGCAGGCCAATGGCAATTATCAGAATAATCAGCAAAGGGATGAAAAAAGCCATTGCAGGTGAATTTATATAACGCTCTGGATAGGCAAGACTCAATTTTAGTGGCCAGAGTAGGTTAATTGTATAACGTAGTAGTACCTGTGGCAGTGTTAGCAGGACCGTGTTCCAGGGTACACGATTAGTGATACGTAGTGCGCCACCAAAACAGAGCCAGCGGAACACAAAATAGCAGGCCAAGGTAAAGAAGAATGGTAATACAGTAATAAAAGATTGCCGTAGACGTACTGATAACTTTTTATCACGATTATCCAACCAGAAGCAGTAAGCAGCCGCTACCATAGGCAGGGAAACGGCAGTCTCTTTTGTTAGCAGTGCTAATGCAAAAGATACCAGTGCGCCAGTCCACCAGAGTAAGGGTCTAGCAGATAATCGTGCACGTATAAAAGTGTAGCAGGCTGATAAGTAGAACATTGCATGCATAGGATCTTGCGCACAATGTGCCCAAGCCAACGCTTCTGTATGAGCAGGATGCCAGGCAAAGATTAGTGTAAGCGCACCAGCCAGGTAACGATCTGTTAATAGTCTTAAGGAGATTAGATAGACCAGCAGTACTGTAGTTAGGTAAAAGATCAAAGGCTGTAGATGCCACCAGAAAGGGTCAGTTTCAAATAGCTGGTAGTTAAGGCTGTAGAGTAATGTTTGTAAGGGACGGAAGAAGGCAATCTGTTGGTAATCATTGCCAAGCCCACTAGTAAAACCACCTGAGGAGCGGAAGGAATTAACAAAGTCGAAATGGCGTATATCAATATTATTCTCGATCAGAGCATGATCTTCATAGACAAAACCATAATTCAGAGCAGGGGCGCTGATCAGCAGTGTAAGCGCAAGAATCAGCCCAATAATATACCAGTGAGAGATGACTGGAGTAGTTTGCTCTATTTGTGAATATTTTTCAGGCACTGCGATGATAACGTTCAATCAACTGTTGATAGGCAGCTTCCATACGTTCGGTGACACTGGTCCAGGAAAAATGCTCTTCAATCATTTTACGGCCATTTTCACCGATACGCTGACGTAAATTAGGATCACGCAGTAGCTGCACAATTGTATCAGCAATGTTGGGCAGCGAGCCACAGTCGATCAGCATAATATTTTCACCAGGCCGTAGTACACCTTTGCCTAGATCATCAGCGCCAATCGAAGCTACTACAGGTTTACCTACTGCCATAGCTTCCATTGCGGCAATACCAAGCGCAGGCTGCCCACCAAACCAATGTGCCTCAATGGTTGCTGCTGAGAGATACTTGCCGATCTCTTCATGAGGTATGCCACCAGTGAAAGTCACATGCGACTTGAGTCCTAAGCTTTGTGTTAGCTCAATAGGTCTTTGTGTATAGATATCACCAACAATAAGCAGATGTACATCGGGAACCTGTTTAATAATCTCAGGCATTGCTGAGATCAGGTCGCAACGGTCACGCAAATTATGTACATGCCCAAGCGAAAGGATCACAGGCCGGTCGCCAATTTTGTACTTCTCTCGGATCTCAGTGGCATATTCTGGCCGTATATCAAACTGGTCTACACCGTAGGGAACTTCTAGCACCCATTCATGTTGGTAGCGCTCATTAACATTATCGACGACAGTCTGATCTGGTGCGATAAGCAGTTGTGCTCGCTTGATAATCAAGTGCTTAACTATCGTCTTGTCAAGAAATTTGAGGATACTCATATAGAACGGCACAGTATGTCGTACCGGTGTATGTATGGTAGTTACCAGAGGGATATGGAACTTACCGGCAAGATAACGAGAACTCAAGGCAGTATCAAAGATCTGTCCATGTTGGTGTAATACATCAAAGCGTTTACGCTGACATAGTTCGGCAAGCTGCCTGAGATTCCAAGGAAAGAAAGTATAAGAGAGGTATTTGAAGCCATGCGCAATCTCTAGTTGTGGCAGCATTAGACAGGACAAACGATAAATGTCAAGACCGTCTAATTGCTCATGCGCTGGCGCTCCCTCTACACGAGCTGCCACTACCGTTACTTCATGACCGCGTGCTGCCAGCATCTTCGAGAGTGTATGAGTGAAGTGTGACGAGCCGCTCTTAACAGGAGGAAACAGGTTATTGAACATGCATATGCGCATAATTGATTGACCATGTACCAGAAACTCTTTACAGGCCACCAGTATAACATATGCAAACGCTATCCCAGCAAGGAATTAATTAACGCCATTCTTCCAGGCCAGCAATACCCTGCTGCTGGTAGTAATTTACCCACTCTTGAACTCTTTCGATGGAGACACGCAGCAGTTCCGCGACCTTTTCCACTGGATAGCCGTCGCTAAGCAGCAACAAGGCATGGCAGCGGCGCTGTTCATAAGCGCTGATCTTAGGATCGTGATAGCGGCGTTCGACCTCTTTATAGTCCTTTGGGCTTAACATAGCTCGCTTCTCCTTTACAGATTCGCTTGAAAGTATAACTCGATTTAGGGCCGTGTGCGCCAGACGCGTCCGCTGGCGGTTCACTTTTTGCAGGTTACAGTTTAATATTTATTGATTAGGAGTTTTACAAGGAGTTGATGGCTTAGCTACGATAACATATGGAAGGGCACGTAAAGAACGCATTACAAAAACATCTCAAGGGAGTGGCAGGCGCTACTCTTGATAACCTTGCTGCCCGTTTGGGGCTTATGCCACCCGATCGTATTCTGCTAGTACTAGACCTAGGCGCAAGTCTGACGGCGGTCTCATTACGCGCAGCTATGGAATTTTTTGTTGTCGCACCTGAGGCTGCACGTCTATTAGCAAATAGCGAGATGCGTATATGGGGTGAGACAGGTAAACGATTAGCTACCACTAGTCCAGATGCAGCAGTAGAATTTTTTCAGGCAAGCGCGAGGATACTTGCTGCGATTGCCGCTTCCTTTCGGCTACGCGCGCTTACCCTGGTTTCCCGCCAGGCGGCGCTCTCTACTACGCTTGCACTAGAATGCTTTAAATCTTTTCCCGATATTCTCACAACATTTCGTGAGAATCCGCTTACTACACGTGTGTTAAATATTTGCCACGATGTCTCACAGCATTCTGTTAAGCATAGTTGCGACTTACTAAAAGCTGCTCCAGAGGTTATTGGACACTTAGAAGCGCTTGATGATGGTAGCAGACTCGTTGAGCAGATGCTTGATCTGACGACTTCGTTTGTACATCGTTCAGGCGGTACGGCAGCAGAATTCTTTACATCAATACCCGAAGTGCTTACTGCTGAAACACGCCCTAGTTGGCCAAAACTCTTTGAGTTTACTTATCTGTTCTTAGATAAAAGTGGTGGTGTTGCATTACAATATTTTCGTGCTGCTGGTCGTGTCCTTGCCCTTGCTGATATTAGAGCCTTTGAACGCTGGACACAATTGAGTTTTAGCGTAGCTGCACAGGGTAATGCGACCGGCTACCATTTCCTTAAGGTGAGCCCCAAAATACTACAATCACTTGCACGCTATGGTGATAGCCAAAAGAATGCCAATATTATTAATAGTGTGCTCGATGTAGTTGGGCAGATTGGCGAACATAACACCAGTTCGGCAGTAGAATGCTTTAAGGCAAGTCCATTTGCACTACGTATGGCATCTTTAGAGCAGTTTCGTGAGTGGGCATTGCATGGCTTAACACTCTATGGCAAGGATAGTAGGCGTTCACAAGCCTACTATGCGCTTGAATCGAATGGCAGTCGTGCCGCACTTTATCAGAGTGAAGGGGGATTGGCGCTAGATGCTGTAGTACAGATGTTACGCCTCTATATAGAAGGTCTCACCGGTCGGCAATTGGTTATCAAGCCGATCAGCGAGATGCGTCAAGAGTATAGGATTGGTGATGGTCGTACTATCCTGTTACCAGCCGCGATCACAGAGTTTGCTGATGAGGCATCAAATTTCAAACTCTACAAAGCGCTGGCTGCTCATGCTGCTGGTCAGGTGGAGTTTGGTACCTACCTAGAAGGTACACCAATACTACAAGCCGCTCACAAAGAGATAACAACACACTTTCGCAATCATACTAAATCGACCACACGTGCGCCTATAACAGATGATAAAGTCTATTTTCTTAGTGTGCTCGAACATTTTCCTGAGCAGGAATTGGCACGTCGTATCTTTACTTCACTAGAGAATGGTCGTATAGACCGCCATCTACGCCAGACTTACCGTGGTCTGCGGCGTGAACTAGATTTTGTACGTACACGGCTTGCTGCACAGCGTCCACCTGTAGAACAGTTGCCGCGTGAGCTAGTGCCATTTGAACTGCTCTTTCAAGCCGCGATCTTTGGCGCTATCACACCAGAAGCTAGACGTTTCTACCATGTGCTGGCTGATCAAATAGAGGAGATCTTTGTTCGTTATATTACGGATCAAGCCACTGTTGCTGACTCGCTTATTGCTACTCTACATGTTTATGAGTTATTCCAACATCTCAAAGAGAGCGAAGAGCTACAGATGGATTCGCAAACTGCCGACCAGCGTGATTCTCAAGATGGACAGAGCGATGCTGGTGATGAACAGGCCGAAGCCGATGCAGATGCACAAAAGCAGCCTAGCGCCGCGGCATTAAGTGAACCATTTAGCTATTGGATACCTTCTGATGAGCAGTTAAGCGAGCCTGCAGATGAGATCTTTGCCACTCTTGCTACCGAAGCAGAAGTGCCTGAACAGGGGCTTGAACAGGGTGATAAAGCCTTCTTCTATGATGAATGGGATCGTGAACTAGGTGATTATCGCACACGTTGGTGTCGTGTAATTGAGCGACGTAATGCGCATGGCAGTCGTAGCTTTGTCGCTAATGTACGTGGACGCTATGCTGGTGTTATCTCATCAGTGCGCCACCAATTCCAGATGCTGCGACCAGAGAATCTACGCCGTATCCTTGGTGAATTGGATGGTGAGGATTTTGATCTACAATCGGTGATCGATTATGCCATTGACCGGCGTAGCTCTGGCCGTGTTTCGGAACGGCTATATACACGTAAATTGCGTCGCCAGCGTGATGTCGTTGTCTCTTTTCTATTAGATATGTCAAGCTCCACAGCACGTACGATCAGTCGCTATCCTAACCAACCCTATTCTAAGCCAGGACAGCGTATCATAGACATAGAGAAAGAAGGATTGGTATTGATGAGTGAAGCGCTTGAAGCCGTCGGTGATGGCTACTCAATACAAGGCTTCACTAGCGAAGGTCGCCGTAATGTAAAATTCTATGTTATCAAAGATTTTAATGAGGAGTATTCGCCTGAGGTAGAGAAACGTATAGGAGGTATCTCTTACCAGAACAACACTCGTTTAGGTGCCGCCATTCGCCACGCCGTAGCTCGTTTAGAACAACAGGAAGCCCGTACCAAACTTCTTATTGTGCTAAGTGATGGACGTCCTTATGATCATGATTATGGCGATTCTCGTTACGCTCGTGAAGATACTAAGATTGCGCTAAGACAAGCCAAGATTGCCAATATTACTCCCTTCTGTATTACAATCGACCGCGAGTCAGAAGATCAATTGCGAGATCTTTATGGCGATGTTGGTTATACAATCATAGACAATGTGCTTAGCCTGCCTGAGCGCCTACCCGGAATCTACCGGCGTTTGACGACCTGAGCAGGAAGTTTTGTGCTCTATAGATAAAAATTAACAATGAACCTGATTGGTGCAAAACTTGTCAATCGCTATGAGATTTTGCGCGAGCTTGGTCGTGGTGGAATGGGTGTTGTCTATCTAGCACATGATCCATTATTGGAACGTCAGGTTGCAATCAAACTAATTACTCCTACAGTATTCAACACCCAATCTGAAGAGCGCTTCAAGCGTGAGACACGTATTGTCGCAAAGATGGATCATCCTGCTATTGTGGTAGTCTATGATGTTGGCGAGCATGAAGGTGCGATCTTCTACGTAATGCCTTATGTAGAGGGGGAGACATTACGTGTGCTAATGCAAGAGCATGCTCTACAGCTAGGCGAGATTATCGATATTGGTATACAGGTTGCCGGAGCGCTTGAATATAGCCATTCGCGTGGAGTAGTACACCGTGATATCAAGCCAGAAAATATTATGGTGATACGCACAAGTGGCGGTGTGCGTGTACGTATAATGGATTTTGGTTTAGCCATTAATACTACTGAACATCGCCTTACCGAAGCAGGCGTGCTTATTGGTACAGTTGCGTACTTAAGCCCTGAACAACTAACCGCAGAAGATGTAGATGGCCGTGCCGATATCTATTCACTAGGAGCAGTACTCTATGAGTGCTTGGCTGACCAGCCCCCTTTTATCGGTAATATAAAGAATGTCTTCTACCGTATCATGCATGAGAAACCAACACCATTGCGGGAGATGCGGGTAGATATTAACCGAGAGCTGGAAGCGATCGTTATGCAGTGTTTAGAGAAATTGCCAGCTAAACGACCGCAAAGAGGGCAGGAGTTAGCCGATACACTTACACGCTTGCGTGGTTGGTTAGTAGAGACAGAGCAGATATCATCTGTCTCTTATGGGTCTTACACTTTGCCTAGTGAATCTCAATCGCTCACGGTTCAATATCGCCATCCTGCCTTATTGCCGGCTATGCCCACTTTTGTGGGTAGGGAGAAGGAGCTTACACAGCTACAACATATGTTGACGGTTGCGCTTATGGGAGAGTGTCTATTTGCTCTCGTTACCGGCCAGTCAGGTATTGGTAAAAGCTGTCTGCTAGACAGATTGGAGAACTTAGCCAAAGAGCGTAATGCTAGGGTGTTGCATGGTCGATTTGTAGAGCAGGATCATTCCTTTCCTTATCAAGGTTTCTGTGAAGTGATACAGGAATATTTCTGTGCACGACCAATTAGCGGTGCTTCAGCATTAGTTGACTTCTCTGATTTAGCGGCAGAGTTGATTGCGCTTTTTCCTGTCTTGGCTGAGATTGGCGCATTACGTGCTGGTGCTGGTGAAAATATCCAAGCATTGCGTAATGAAGATCGTACCTATATCTTCGAATTGCTGGCACGTGCGCTTGGACGTATCGCACGCAGCAAACCACTGTTGATATTGTTAGAGAATCTACATGATGGTGATGTTGCTATCGATGCGTTGCAATACATTGTACGACGTCTTGGCCCCACTGCTACCTTAATTGTTGGTACTTATCGCAGTACAGAAGTAGATAAACAACATACACTTACACGTATGCTAAACAGCTTTCAGGGCGATCGGCGCTTCTCTCTAATTAAGCTAGCACCATTCTCTCGTGCTGAACATCAGGCTTTTGTTGAGGCGAATATCGGCGCTACCGATCTGGAAAAGGAATTTTTAGATCGCCTATATGAAGCAACAGAAGGAAACCCCTTCTTTACTCAAGAGTTACTGCGCTCGCTCGCTGATACAGGTAAGTTGACCCGTGACACAAGTGGCCATTTTAAGCCTACTGCTGATCTTGTCTTAGAATCAGAAGCACTACCTACAACGATACAGCAGGCTGTCGAGAAGCGTGTTGAACGATTGTCAGCCGAGCTACGTGAAGTGCTCTCGATTGCTGCGGTGCTAGGAAAAAGTTTTGAGTTCGATGATCTTGTACTATTAGCACACGAGCAGCCAGATCTAGAGAATGCTATAGATGAATTGATTAAGACTGGTCTGATTGAAGAAGATAAGAAGGTACGTGGGGATCGATTAACGTTTTCAAGTGTGGTAGTACGTGATGTTCTATATACATCATTGTCACGACGACGTCGCCGTTCTTTACATCGTAGTTATGCTGAAGAGCTAGAAAAACGCCGCACTGGACGATTAGAACAGGTTTATCCACAACTCGTCTATCATTACTCACAGGGTGATGTTGCTGAGAAAGTAGTTGAATATGGTCTGCTGTTGGCAAAGAGATCACTTGATGCATTAAGTGTAGAAGATGCCCTACGTGTACTTAAAGTAGTACTGGATTTTCTCTCTGATGAAAAGGAGCAACTAAGAGAGGCAGAGGCACACATACTATTAGCACAAGCATACCGTATTAAAGGTGATATTGGTAGTGCCTTAAGAGAGCTAGAATTAACGATAAAGATCTCTACACAGAATGGAGAACATCAACAGACTCTGAGAGCAATCGAACTAGCTGCAGAGATTGCCTGGGCCAGCCGCCATATTGATGAGACAGTGCGTTGGGTAGAGAAGGGATTAGATGTTGCTACCGAACTAGGCAATACTGCCAGCCTAGTAAAATTCTTTACACTGGGCGCAACCGTAGCAAACCTACGTGGTGAATATGATCGAGCCAAGGAATATTTATCTGAAGTAGCACGGTTGCAACCACCTAACAAGCTAGCTGAAAAAACAATAGCACAGGGCGGCAATCTGGTAGTTGCGCTAACAAATGCTGTGCGTGCTCTACATCCTATTGATATCAAGCTGCTCGAAGAGGCGGAACTCCTTCCTAATGTATTTGAGACATTGCTTACTACCGATATGGCTGGCAATCTTATTCCTGCGCTTTGTGAACGCTGGGAGATACTTGATGGAGGCAAAGTTTTTCTACTTACATTACGACAAGATGTGCGATGGCAGAATGGTAGGACGCTAATGGCGATGGATGTAAAAGCCTCCATTGAAGCAGCTATCAAGCGATCTTCCTTTGAACTTCCTGCTGCCTATGCGGCAATAGCTGGCAGTAATGACTACCGGCAAGGCGCCACTACTGAGGTGACCGGTGTTAAGATTGTTTCTGACTGGCAATTACGTATAGAACTGAGCGAACCGTTACCTATCTATGCAGCCTTGCTAACTGATGTACGTACAGCAGTGGCGTATAAAGAGTCGAATGATTCACCGACAGATAGAGACTTTATCGGTACTGGCCCATTCAAATTTGCCTTCTTTACATCGACTCATGTACTGCTTGCCGGCGATGAGAACTACTGGCGAGGCAAAGGTCCATTGCTCGATACAATAGAGTTTCGCAGCACCGCCAGTTCAGCGGAAATGGCTGCCGGTTTACGTGATGGTGTATTTGATGTGGCTCGCGATCTACTACCGGAAGACCTAGAAGAGGTATTACGGGATAAGCATCTACGTGCTGGCTTAGTAGAAGCGCCTAAAAAGAATATCTATTTCTGCCTCTTTAACAGTAGTAGTTTGGTTGGTCAGTCGGCGGAATTTCGTCAGGCACTGTTTGGCGCAGTACGTACTCATGATCTTGTTCGGCGTACCTTAGGACGGTTTGCCCAGCCTGCCGAAGGATTATTACCACCTGGTATTCTAGGCCATGATCCAGGTCGCCGTCGCCAACCTCTATCAGACAAAAAGGTGATGCAATTATTGAGTATGACAGGATCTGTTGCGCCCATACGATTAAAGGCAGCGATGCATCCTAGCCTGCGTGATCGCTATGCTTCACTGATCAGTGCGCTCTGTGAGGCTTGGCGAGAACTAGGTGTAGAGGTTTCGACCGATATCTCTACGATGACTTCCTATTTGCAGAGCCAACAGCAGAATACTGGTATTGATCTGTTTATAGGTCGTTGGATTGCCGATTACAATGATCCTGATAATTTCACTTATGGTCTCTTCCATTCTTGTGTGGGCCGCTTGCGAAACTACTACTGCTCACCAGAATTGGATAGGCTTGTTGAGGAGGCACGCCTAGAGAGCAATACCGTAGCACGTACACGGCTCTATCAAAAGATCGAGGATCTACTATTGAAGAGTAACTTTGTCTTACCGCTCTTTCATGACATAGACTATTGTGTAGCGAATGCAAAAGTGTGGCAGCTCACTCTCAGTAGCTCACCGCCTTATGTAAACTATTCTAATCTAGGGAAACTAGCAGAATCGTCTGCTCCCGCAGTTGTACGTAAGCGGGGAGGAATAATTCAGATTCCTATTGTTGGTGAGATGCAGAGTCTAGATCCTTCGTTAGTCACTACGGTGATACAATCGCAGGTCACCCCTACCATCTTTGAAACACTGCTCTGTCAATCGGGTGGCACGATCGTCCCTTGGTTAGCAAGTGAGGTACGTGCTGAAGCAGGGAGCAGGCGTTTCCGTTTCCGACTACGTGAGAATGTACGCTTTCAGGATGGACGTCGTCTTACGGCACGCGATGTACGCTACAGTTTTGAGCGGCTCTTACACAATAGTGAGAGTGATAGTCGCTGGTTCTTCTCGCCTATACGAGGTGCACAAGCGTTACTCAATGGTGAAAAAGAGGAGCTAGAAGGGTTTGAAATTATCTCTGCAACAGAGTTCTCGATTGCATTGGAACAACCAGTCTCTTTCTTTCCTGCGCTGGTCGCCTACTATTCAGCGGCGATTGTACCAGAAGGGAGTGAACGGTTTGATGTAAACTGGCGTCAGGGTTGTATCGGCACAGGTGCTTTCCGTATCACCAGATTTGAGCCGGGCCGCCGTCTAGAATTAGAAGCCAATCCACATTATTGGCGCCCAGACTATCCAAAGAGTGATGGTATGGTCTTTACCTTTGGTGTGACCCCAGCCGAACAGGTGGCTGGCTTTCGTACACAACGTTTTTCACTTGCCTGGGATCTCTTTCCTGAAGATGTTGAGGCTTTGCGTCATGAAGGCGAGTTCCAATATCTGGAGACACCACGATTGTGTACCTATTTTCTCATCTTTAACATTCATCGAGGGGTATTTGCTGATGAGAGATTACGCCATTGGTTGACACAAGCGATCGATGTAGCTCGGCTTGTGCGTCAGTTAGTGGGGCGATTGGGAATGCCTGCGCATGGCCTTATTCCACCTGGTCTGCTTGGTTATGATCCCGCACGCACGATGAATGGGCTGGCGGCACCGACTGGCCAAGCGGTTGTTAATGTCGATGTGAAGGCGATTGTTAATCCTATCTACCGAGGCCCTTATTCAGCATTCTTGGCAGGATTGCTCGACTGCTTAAATGAATCGGGATTCCACGTCCAACTTTTGAATGAAGCGATAACGGACTCTTACTATCAGTTGTTAGAGACAGGTGAGGCCGAGTTAGCGATTGCCCGTTGGATTGGCGATTATCCAGATGCAGACACATTTGTACATGGTCTACTACATTCGCGTGAAGGCCATTTTGGTACTCTCTGTGGCGATCCAGAATTAGACCGATTGATTGAGCAAGCACGTAACGAGATCGATCCTGCTGTAAGACATGCGATCTACGGTCAGGTAGAAGAGATTCTGCAAAGACGCGCAATACTGTTACCGCTCTTCTATGAACAGGCCTACCGATTGGCGCGGCCCGAAGTAACAGGCTTCGAGATTAACTTCTTCTCACCGGTAGTCTCTTACGAGAAGCTCTCAATTCGACGGTAGCAGTTAAAGATTCTGTAAAACGATCTGCATCATGACTTGATAAAAACTGGCGTTAAATGTTCGGAAATGCCCTGAAGTCTGATCTGTACACATCCAAGTTTGTATGCATCTTCAATACTACGCCCTGCTCCTAATGCCTGATAAAAGCCGACTGTGAAAGCGATAGCAGCTTTGTCACTAATTGCTTGGTTCATTCCAATAACATATTCGATATGTTTTGCAATTGCCTGTGCCTGTATCTTTGAATAACAAGCGTTCAACAGAACACATTCTATCTGATTAGCAAATTGCTCAAATAATGCCGCTAGCGCGTCGGCTTGAACAAGATGAGTCTCTCCTATTTGATCTTCAAAACACAATGCGCCGGTGGATATTCCATGACCAGAAAAATGGACTATTTGAGGCTGTGTATCCAACAGTGCTTGGCCAATATCAGTTGGTCGGATAGATAGCTGAGGCAATTCTAGTATAAAACGTTCTCGCAATTTAGCTAGTTTAAGCTTTTCTTGAATCTCTCGAAATTCTTCACCTAATCGCAAATATGAGGCATCAGTAGGGTCAGCGGAAAGAAATAGGATAGTTATTCTTGGTTCTGAAGCAGCAGTGTTGATTGGGGATTTACCAATCTGTAAAGTAGTAGCGGTTTTAAGTTGGCCTCTTCGCCCTACTATATCAACATAGCTTAGTTCAATATTGATTGGTACTTTACTACCTCGCTCTCCAGCTATTACAGGAATTTGAAAAGCTACCGCTCCCTTAGAAAGCAAAGGCCCTAATTCTTGCCAATCAGATCCTGGAGCAGTGGTAACCAATCCACTGATCTTTATTGCCAGGTAATTCAAAGCTGTAAAGCCAGTGTTAATAATATGGCCGGCGAGCATTTCCCATTCTCCCAAAGGTAGATCAGTAGTATCAAGTTTTATCGATAGCTGAGGCTCCGGAATAACTATTGAATCTGCCATTGGGATGACTTTCACGGTTCTACGAAGATCAAAGATGCGTTGCGATTGACCTTGCCAATCTCTATAGGAGAAGTTTGTACTAGTAATTATCCAGTTACCGATACTCTTAGGGCGTACACGTATTATAAAGGTAGCGTTTTGGTTGGCTTCCAAATAAGGAACTTCAATACGATCTGAGCCTTGTAATAAGACCATCTGCACTGGTAGCGTGAGCTTGCATATTATGTTTGTATATTTTCTGCGGCCAATATTTGTCAGGATGATAGTAAGCTCGTTGACCTGATCAAGAATGAGTTCGGTTGGCGTTATATTTATCTCAATCATATTGTTGCTGGTCGTTCTATAGGCTTAGTTCGAGAGTGAAAATTCTTTTTGCATTCTTCACAATGGTAAGCGTGCCGTTCCACGATAATGCTATCATTGTAGAACTGTTCATCGACAATCTCTATGCAATCATCTTGACAGAGCGGCTGTCCACAATGGTGACACACAACATTTACCTTAGCACCATCTTTGTTATCAATCCTGCGGCATTTCCAGCATTGCCAGGACATGGTATTAACTCCCTATGGTTAGATAATCTTATTTCAAACACTACTGGTTTCTAAATGATTTATCTCGGCTTCGATTTTGGCTTTTAGCTCTAAAAAAGTCTTTTCCGATAATCGCCCCGCAATGAATGATTCCATTAATTGATCTAATTGGTTTTGGCGTTTACTCAATGCGGCAGCACGTTGATAATTGTCAGGAGTTGATTTTACTCTAGGTTCAGTGTTTATTGGGTCAACGGCGGGACAAGTCGTCTGCTTTGAACGATGAAGATTTTTTAGAACATCACTGATTAAGAGATTCAATTGCACCCAGGCATTTTCAATTCGCTCTTCCATCTCAGGATTCGCATAGGTTCCTTTAACTGTAAGTGTCGTTCTGGTGTCTCCATCCTCAGCTCGTATATCTCCGCGATAGATCTCCTTTCCAGTCAGGATAAGATGGAAATCTATTGGATAGACACCCAAATATTGGCGTCCGCCAATATCCCAATAACGGTGAGTAACTTTGGAGCGCTCTCCAGTATGAGGCGGATTCTCCGTCATTCTTTTTACATAGAAGCCTTGTTCATTCATCGCATTTGTTAAAGCTATTACTGTCGTATGATCGGGAATGACGCCTTCAAACATCACGGTTTCTTGTCGATTTTTATCACTATCGATTTTGGCATTTGGAACTATCCTGACATCTTGGTAGCGAAGCCCATTAAGGCTTAGTGCGAAATTAACTTTGACAATGGTCTCAATTTCTGCGGGATTACTTTTACGTTGCCATCCTAGCGGGTAATAGAGTTCAACACCCTTCACACCGGAAAGTGTTTTTCGGAAAGAGAGTTTTACACGTCCACGAATTACTGCTGTCAAATCAATACGACTATCAAACTTGACAAAGAAAGTACATCGACATTCTTTCTGTTCTGATTCATTTAGCAATAAGTTCTTCCAGGTGATGGTTCGCACCGCGCAGTTTTCATTCTCCTTTTGACGAGCGATTCCGATTGTGGCATCGACAGGATCTAGGTTTTCGATTTCTCCCCAGTCAACCGGAACATTCAACTCAAGCAGCTCAATCCGATTAATCAAGCTGTTTTTTGCCTTCGAAGCAGAGTCCAAAGATTCATCCTGATACCTAGCAGATCCATTTGTCTCCAAACTGGGATCCGTCCATTGAAGGTCAAACCTTAATCTTTGCTGTGCGGATTGCTGAACTAGAGAAGGTACTAGATGGACTGATAGTAAAATCTCATCTGGTTTCTGGAGCAACCTGTAGCGACGGCTAAAACGCCATTTACCAGCGTAGGTAGGAACGGTTGCAAAGAACGGTTGCTTACTTATCAACCCAGTCATGGGAAAAACCATTTCGCTTTGATTAATTTGCCTACCATTATCAATGCAGACCAGACCAGCACGGCCTCTTAGTACAGCAAAGCCGGCATGAAAAATTATCTCTTTGTCATCAGTCAGCAGGTACTTTTTCCGATAATTCTGTAAGCGCTTCAGATCATCGCCGGTAAAAGTGGCTTTAACCATTAGGGTAGATTTTACCGATGTTGTCTTGACGTGGTAGCAGCCATTAGCATCTAAAACGATTCTAGCCAGCAATTTCTCTCTCAATTGTATATCATCAAGGTTTGGCATCAGCGGTAAGTCCGTCTGCTTAAACAAACCCTCATATTTACGCTTACGGTATAGGTAGACTCCAAAAGTTGCTAGTGCGCAGCCTAGCAGAAAGCCATAAATTCCCAGATCAGAGTTATCGCTTAACAATAATAGACCAGTTATCGCGATTAAACCGCCGATGATAATCAGTGTGTACTTTGGTTCATAAACGATGTGAGCGCATTCTTCACAATGGACCGGGCTTTCTCCACAATTAGAATCTAGTCCAAGCTGACCAAATTCCACACTTAACGGTTTGCTCTCTTTGGCAGGGCTATGCTGATTACAGATCGGTCTGTTGCAATGATGACAAACTGTTGCAATTGATGGATCTCCACATTTGTAACAACGTGACTGTGGTGATTGTGGAATAATTTGAACTGCCATGAGCTTTACTCCAAGGTTATCTTTTGACTTTTAAATAGACAAATCGCTCACGAAGCATGGCTTGTAAAGCATTCATCTTCTCTATCAGAGTCTTGACATCACCCCGTTTTTCTCCACGAATGGAAACTTTTATATCTCCGCAGTCAAGCTTGGTTTTAAAGGTTTGATCGCTAGATTCTCCAGTTTGGCGTTCGGTTTCGTATTGCTTACCTTCAATAATGATTTTAAGCTCCATAATGTCAGACCCCTCTTGGTACTCAGCGTGAAGAAGGCGTTTAAATTTATCTCGACCCTGGTTCTTAGGATAATTTTCCTGAATCTTATTAAATCCAAGATCAACAAGCGCCTGCTTAATATCCTGTACACGTCTCTCTTCTGGTATGATTCCGTCGAAATAAAGATGTTGACGAGTTGAACGTGACCGGCGAGCAAAGGCATCATCAAGAATCATATTGAAAGAAGTAATTATTTCCGTGGTCAATTTCGGCTCAGTTTTTTTAATCAATGTGCCTGTTGCACCATATAAACGTGCTTGTAATCCAGACAGAAGGTATTGAGGGATTTCGATTTCAATCTGACCTTCCAAAGCATTCTGCTGATAAAGTTCTCCTGGTTGATCAATCGAAAGCGCCATTATCTCACTGGCATAGATTTTTCGATCACCGCTTTGTGATTCCTGGCTTTCAACCATAAGTATATTGTGCCACTCTAAGCTACGAGTTAAGGGATTATATTTAACAGGAATCGGTTGTTTGCTGCTAGATGAGATCTGTAGTGAGTGTAATGAAGTTATCGTCGGCCAGCGTAGCGACATTCGTTTGATGCGTGGTTGTAGATTGTTTAATTCGCCTTCTAGCGGAATGTTTAACACTACCGACATTAACAGTAGTAGATTGGGCTTGAAGTTAATTTGTTGTACAATCTGCGCTTCTATATTTTCAAGGGCATTTATATCTTGTCCCGTTGATAATTCAGTAAGAAGAGTTTCTGTATCTAATAATTCCATTACAATATTAACTGGAACAGTCTTGGGAAAACTTGGAGAATAGTCATAGCTGATAATGCAGCTATGCCGATCATCTCTCAGGGATTCTATGCTAACTAGTTCATTGCCTTTAATTGGTACCTGAATTGGCACTGACCCATAGTGGCTATTTAGAGCCAATCGTTGATCCAAATCGGTTCGCTTATAGTTGGCGAATGAAAGATATCCAATCAATGCATTTGTCGCAACCTTGGTGTCGTTCTTATCTAGTTGTTCCTCTACGTCTTTGTAAGCTTGAAAAGTAAAGTATTGGTAGCCATCGAAAGGCACTTCTATCTTAATTCGCCCGTTTGGAGACGGCTCTGCTTTTACAGAACGGTTACGAGATATTTCATTACTATAGAAATAAGTCTCTGTTAACTGAACGCTTTCCGGCTTGGCGCGGGCATAAATTGATTTCTCTACCATTTTTTACCTACAGATCGTTGTATAATTGGCTTTCACTTTTTTAAACGTTAAATGATTGTTTAAACCTACAAAAACTGTATAAATCGCTCACAAAAAGTTAAGCTATTTGTGCAATGGCAAGGTGTTAAGGTGGGTTAAAAAGTGTTATTAAGGGTAGATTAAAGGAGTGTTAATAGCGCCTGTGCTATTTAATCAGGCGCTATTTTCAGAACTTGATAAATTGCAAAGTGATCAAGGAGCAAAACACATTTTACAAAAGTATCTGGCTGAGTTGCATTACCTACCATTGCCAGAAGCAGCTTTCGATATTGATACACCACACGATTATGAACTAATAAGCAAGCCTTGGAAAGATCATTACCGAACTCCTGAAGGCTGAATGAACTGACCTTGTAATGTACCAGAATTACCAACTACAATCGCGGTACCACCATTCGATGGTATCCTCTGAATACGATTATTGCCGGTATCACCAACGAATAGGTTGCCTGTAATGGTTACAGTCACACCTTTTGGAGTATTGACCCTGCCTACCTGTGTACCATTACTCATAAATACTGACCAACCTGTGAATGTGCCACCTATATTCACCTGTATACGACTATTGCCTGTATCCGCCACCCAGACTCTGTTTTGAGAATCGACAAAGATGCCTGCTGGTGCATTCATATTGCCAATACGTGTGCCTGCGCTTGCACCGGCAAAGATCGCCCAACCACCTGCATTACCAGTACTGTTAAACTGTATACGGCTATTGCCAGTATCGGCAACAAAAACCTTGCCATTTGCATCTATCGCGATGCCACTGGGAGCATTAAACTGACCAATACCAGTGCCCGCACTTGTTCCTGCAAAGAGCGCTACTGATGGTGATGCAGTTGATGCATTAGTCACCATCTGAATACGATTATTGCCAGTGTCAGAAATATACAGGATGTCGTTCACTTCATCGTAAGCTACACCTGCGGGTATATTAACCTGTCCTACTTGTGTACCAGCACCAGCCAGTAATATCCAATTAAAACCACCATCTAGGGAACGCTGTATACGATTGTTGCCAGTATCGGCAACAAAGATGATATTGCCATCAAAGTTACCCGACGCGCTTCTAGGTTGATTGAAGAAACCAAGACCTGTACCTGCCCCTTGACCTCTTCTTTGCCAGCTAGCGCCATCATCAGTTGATACCTGAATACGATTATTGCCAGTATCAGCAGCATAGATGATGGCATGCTCCAGCACATTGACAACCTGAGTAATAGTGTTGGAGGTACTGGCATTGAAGTTAGTTTCACCATTATAAGTAGCTACTATTGTGTGATTGCCGCTACTCAATGTTGAGGTAACCAATGTTGCCACATTGCCGGTTAAACTCACTGGTGGTTGTGATGTTCCATCAATAACAAAGACAACTGTG
The DNA here is from genome assembly GCA_040758525.1 of Acidobacteriota bacterium. GTDB lineage: Bacteria > Acidobacteriota > Blastocatellia > Chloracidobacteriales > JADJPF01 > JBFLVQ01. Next base: position 4,539 of record JBFLVQ010000036.1, on the reverse strand, counting down.
CCAGTTGGTGTACCTGCGCCTGGTGATACAGCACCAACAGTAGCTGTAAATGTCACTGATTGATTAAAGCTTGATGGGTTTGGTGATGAAGTGAGTAGTGTACTTGTGTTGGCTTTGTTGATTACCTGGTTGAGCGTAGTGGAACTGCTAGTGTTAAAGTTAGTATCACCATTGTAAGTGACTGCTACCATATGATTGCCTACTGACAATGTTGAAGTATTGAGTGTAGCTTGATTACCAGTTAATGTTACCGGGGTTTGTAGTGTACCATCGATGCTAAATGTCACTGTACCGGTTGGTGTACCCATTCCCGGTGCAACTACATTTACCATTGCAGTAAATGCTACCGTTTGGCCAAACACTGATGGATTGATGGAAGATACTACAGTAGTGGTAGTATCAGCTTTATTCACCTGAACATTGGTATTGCCAGTAATTGAACTGGTTTGAGTATCGGTAGCGGTAATTGATCTTAACCCTGCGTTATTCAATATTACACCATTAGTGAAAGTATGCACACCAGCATCAGCAACAGTGAAAGTATAGTTGGCTGGTAATATTGCTGCCGTATCTGAGCTAGTGAAAGCAATGGTACCAAGATAACCTGTTGCCGTATTATTGCCAGCATCTACTGCGCGTACAGTAATAGTGAAGGATTGACCAACAATGCTACTAGCAGGAGCAGTGATAATCAGTTGAGCTGTGGCCCCAACATTGATTGTCAGTATGTAGTTCTGGCTGCCAGTACAACCATTATTGTCAGTGGCCGTAATAGTAATTGGGAAATTGCCAGTCTGATTGGTAGTGCCAGAAAGTAGTCCTGCTGGTGAGAGTGTGATACCAGTAGGCAGTGTCCCTGATGTAATCATAAATGTGTATGAGTTTGTTGGACTCGCACTAATCTGCTGATTGTAATCTACTCCTACTGTTCCTAGTGGCAGACTGGCTGGACTCAGCGTGATATTAGCACAGGCAACAGCGCAAGAAGCGATTAGTACTGATATATTATTTGAGCTGTTATTTCCTGTTGCAACATCTAAAACACCATCACGATTGAAATCTGCTACTACTGCTGAGAATGGACCAGAGGTACTTGTACTAGTGGGAAAGTTGCTTGCTGTACCAAATCCTCCCATTCCATTGCCGAGCAGCAATGATATGTTGTTAGAGAACAAATTTGGTGTAACAAGATCAATATTGCCATCACGATTAAAATCTCCTGCTCTAATTCTTCCTGGAGTACTGCCGCCATTGAGACCAAAGATAGTAGCTGTAGCAAAGCTGCCAACCCCATTGCCTAATAGTACCGAAATGTTATTGCTAGAAAGATTTGGAGTAGCTAGATCCAAATTACCGTCGCGGTTGAAATCTGCCGTGATAATACCTTCTGGGAAAATGCCGCCATTAAGACCAAAGTTGGTATTAGCCCCAAACCCACCTGTACCATTCCCTAGCAATACCGCAATGTTAAAAGGAGCGATATTAGCAGTGGCAAGGTCTAGATTGCCATCACCATTAAAGTCGCCAGTTGTTATATGGCGAGTCTGAACTATCCCACTCAAAGCAAGATTGGTAGCAGTTCCAAAACCACCACTAATGTTACCTAACAGCACTGAGATAGAGCCACTGCCTTGGTTTGCTACCGCAAGGTCGGTAATACCATCTTGATTGAAATCTCCTGCGGTAACAGAGTTGGGAATGTCACCAACTGCGAAATTGGTATTTGCTCCGAAACCTCCCGAACCATTACCAAGCATTACCGATATGTTATTGGTATTTCTGTTTGTAGTAACAAGATCGGCAATACCATCACGATTAAAATCTCCTGTCATTAATGAAGCGGTAGATAAAGCACCGGTAAGACTAATATTATTGGCTGTACCAAAGCCACCTACACTATTACCCAACAATACTGATACACTACTAGAATTGGTGTTTGCTGTAGCAAGATCGGCAATACCATCACGATTAAAATCTGCCGTAATAATATCAGTTGGCGCAAGACCGCCATTAAGACTAAAAATGGTCGCCGGATCGAAGGTATTCTGACACTGTACCATACAGGTATTAAGCAGTATCGAGATATTGTTGCTGGCAGTGTTGGCGATAACCAGATCTGTTTTACCATCGCGATTGAAATCTCCTACTGCGGCAGCCTCTCCGCTAACCGCACCTGCTATATTAATAGTAGTTGCGGTACCAAAGCTGCCTGTACCATCGCCGAGAAATATAGTTGTGACATTTCCAATAGTAAAATTCACAGTTGCGAGATCTTTAATACCATCTTGATTAAAATCGCCTGCCATAATAAATACTGGGCGAAATGTGCCGCCCACAGGAAAGAAAGTAGGCGTACCAAAACCGCCTGCACCATTGCCAAGCAGAATAGCGATCATGTTGCTAGTATCCATAGCAACGGCTAAGTCGGCATTACCATCGCGATTAAAATCGTCTACTGTGGTATAAAGAGGGCTGGCAATGCCTAGCGGAATGGAAGTAGCCGTAGCAAAACTGCCTGCGCCATTGCCTAATGCTACCAATATACTATTGGTTAATATATTTCCAGTTACTAAGTCTAGGTTGCCATCTTTGTTAAAATCGGTAGATGATAGGTATCTTATTCCGTTATTGGATCCGGCAGCAAAGTTGGTGGCTGTACCAAAACTACCGGCACCATCACCCAGTAGTAAAGAAAAATTACTGCTAAGGAAATTGGCTGTCGCAAGGTCTAAATTGCCATCACGATTGAAGTCCTCCGCTACTAACCCGATAGGTCTGTTGCCACCATTCAGTCCAAAACTAACAGCAATGCCGAAGCTACCTGTGCCATTGCCCAGTAACACTAAGATAGTACTGGTATTTGCACTAGCAGTAGCAAGGTCTAGATTGCCATCATGATTGAAATCTGCCGCAACGATGGCGAAAAGTTCGACTGTACCAGTTAACTCAATAAGAGTAGGAGTATTAAAACCACCCATGCCATTGCCTAGAAAGATCGATATATTACTACTAAGGCGATTTGCCGTGGCAAGGTCGGAAATGCCATCATGATTGAGATCTGCTACGGCAAAGAATTGAGGGTTCATTCCGCCTGCATCAATATTGGTTGCAGGCCCAAAATTGGGTGTGGCACAAGAGGGTACAGCTAACGGCGCAATACTGCTGCTGTCAACTGGCAATGAGTCAGCAAATACCTGTATACTCTCTTGCTGCACTGGTAAAGGCCAGCAAATCAGCAATGGACTAATACAGACTAAACCGATCAATATCAATTTGAAAAGCTGCTTTTTCATTATCATCAAGAATAATCTACATTTAATACGCGATTACTCCCACTCCTTTGATAATAAATTGGTATTTCCAATATTCTTGTCATGCTAGATAGCGTAAACAGGTAGGCTAGATCGCAATGCCAGGAAAAAATTTTCCCCCTGTGAGGATAGGATCTTAAGCCGCGCAGCGGCGTTATACCTTTAGGTCAGCGCGTGAGCGCTGGTGTGGATCGATAAATAGCATAGAGCCCCAGCAGGGCGATAGATTGTATTGTCATAGATGATATTTAAATTAGCTTGGGATTAAGAGTTTTACTTTAATTAATTGGCGTGTGAATATTAAGGATAAATAGAGTTTAACTTGGAGGTGAAAACTATGTCTCTGTTAACTGATAAATACGGTTCAGTATATAATCATGCACAATCGCTTGGTTGCAAAAATTTGCAAGCTCAGGAAGAGAACAGCCATATGACTATAGTGGCAACCTGTCCAACAAAATATATTGCCAATCAGATTTGGGATAAAGTTAAAGAGATTGATCCAAACTTGAGTAATGGCGATCTTACATTAAACTTAACGGTAGAGCGACAAGACATATTTGGAGAATACGAGGTACAGCGAGGAGACACGCTTTCTCATATAGCCAAAAACCTGACACAGGGAAAATTAACATATAATCAAATATTCGAAGCTAATAAAGATATCTTGAAAGATCCCAATAAAATTTATCCTGGTCAGCGATTAAAGATCCCGAACTTTTGATCATTAGTAGGATATAGATCGCGGTGTGAAGCCAATGCCCTCATACTTCACACCGCTTATTACTATATTCGGCAATGATAATAACAGGTTAGTTTGCTACTTTAGTCTTAACGAGACTGAGCGGCAGCGCGCTTCTGTATCTCTTCAAGCGATACATCTTCCTTATGTGTTGCAATATACCAGATGTGTCCAAATGGATCCGTAACTCCCCCAGACCGATCACCATAGAATTGATCCTGCACTGGTTGTAGTTCTTTTGCCCCCGCCGTGATAGCCTGGCCAAATACTTTATCTACGTCTTCAACATATAGATAGATATGTACAGGAGTGCCACCACGAGATTGCGGGCTGAGATATTGGGGAAACTCTGGGTGCTCATCAGTAATCATAAACGGCGAATTACCGATCTTGATCTCGGCATGCCGGATATTTCCATTCGCGTCCGCTAAACGCATAAGTTCAGTGGCTGCAAATGCCTGTTTGTAAAATTCGATCGCATTAGCA
>JBFLVQ010000035.1:0-29283 GCA_040758525.1 Acidobacteriota bacterium | reverse complement strand
GAAATCTAGCTAGAAAAACTCTTGTGTAATAATGGTCGGTAATTTCTAAGGAGTGTCTTTATTAATGAACCGAATCGTTTCTTTTACTGCATGTATTCTCGCATTATTACTTACTCTACAGCCTATACTAGCGAATAACAATCCTTCTAGTGGTTACCCGCCCGATGAAGGTTATGAAGCGATCGAACTTAAATCTTTACAGGCGCACCTTACTTTCCTAGCTTCTAATCTGCTTGAAGGACGCGAAGCTAGTACACGAGGTTATGATATCGCAGCTAGCTATACAGCCAGTCTGTTTCAGCAGTTGGGACTCAAGCCTATTGCTGAAACAGCCAACGAGCGATCTTTTCTACAGGTCTTTCCTATTGTTGAGTTAGTCAACAAAGGCCCAGAAACATTACAAGTAATAACTGCGCGTGGTGACAGCCAGATTACAGAAAGTTTCTCTAACCGTACTCACTTTCTTATTGGCAACGCCAGGCGTACAACATTAGTGACCGCACCAGTAGTCTTCGCCGGCTATGGCCTGGTTGAGAAAGATGCCAACTACGATGATTTTGCCAATATAGATGTGAAAAACAAGATCGTTGTAGTAATGACTCATGCTCCTGGCGAGGGTGATGAGAAATCCTATTTCTATCGTAAGGAGAACCGTAACCGATTCTTTAATGGAATGGAAGTGCTGGAAAAGCGACGCAATGCACAGCAGCGAGGGGCATTAGCACTTCTACTAATCAACGATCCACTGGGCAAGCATCCGAACATTTTTAACAATCTAGCAAATAACGAAAATAAAAAACCCTACAACAATCTTAAGGTCACAACACCGCGCCGACGTATGGTGCTCTCGGAAGAGTTGAACGAAAATAGTCCCATTCCGCTTATCACTATTTCGGAAGCGCTAGCACAAACACTCTTTGATCAATCAGGACGCAGTCTTGAAGCATTACAACGTCAGATCAATGCCCGCCACCAACCCGCTTCTTTCGATCTACCAGACAAGCGTATCAAACTTAACACTGAGGTAGAGACCCGTTTGCTTAATACCTCGAATGTGATCGGCCTACTAGAAGGTAGTGACCCAGTATTAAAGAATGAATATATCATTATTGGTGCACATCTAGATCATGACGGCAGTCGGGATGGCTATATTTGGAATGGTGCGGACGATGATGCTTCAGGAAGCGCTGCCGTGATTGAATTGGCAGCTGCATTCACGCGCGCTAAGGTTAAGCCGCGGCGTAGTCTACTCTTCTGTTTATGGGGTGCAGAAGAGAAAGGTCTACTCGGCTCTCGTTTCTTCACTCTGCAACCATTGATACCATTAGATAAGATATCTGCAGTAATTCAACTCGATATGATTGGCCGAGATGTTGAGCCACGTCCTCATCAACTAAAAGGAAAACCGAAGCCAACCGATCTAAAACGTTATATATTTGCGGAGACTTCGGCACAATCACCAGAAGCAGGTGAAATACTGTTGCGCGCCAATGAGACGGCAGGGTTAGAGATCAATTTTGAGTCTAACACAGAGGTGGATGGCGGATCTGATCACTACTCATTTTGGTTGAAAAAGATCCCTATCATCTCTATCGACGATGGTGTTTACCATGAAGATTATCATCAACCCAGTGATACCATAGAAAAGATAAATTTTAACAAAGTACTGCTAGTCAGTCGCCTCATATACTTAACAGCACGAGAGATTGCTAACTATCAGAGCAAGCTCAAGTGGCAAGAAACTAAGACAGACACTAATTTGGCCGAAAGTGAAAAGCCCATGCGGTAATTCGCTGTGGTAACCACTTAATGAAAAGATATAATTGTAGTGATGTCTATTATTACTAATGAATCAGCCAACAACCTAGTTCAGTTACAATCAAGGTCAGCCTACCCTCAATTGATTGGGGCTACGCTTGCCGAGTTACGTGAATTTGTTCAGCGTATAGGAGAACAGCCCTATCGTAGTGTGCAGCTCTATCGTGCTATTTACAAGCACCGCTTAACCACATTTGAGGAGATAAAGGATTTCTCAAAAGATCTGCGCAAGAAGATTGCCGACACAGCAGTAATTTCCTATCAGCATATTGAACGTGTCTTTCATTCGCAGGATGGTACGCGCCGCTATCTATTCCAACTTCAGGACGGGCGTGAAATAGAGAGTGTCTGGATACCTGAACCAACACGCGCAACAATCTGTATTTCATCACAAGTAGGATGTCCACTTGCTTGCCAATTCTGTCTCACTGCCCAGCTTGGTCTTAAACGCAATCTTTCAGCAGGTGAGATCGTCGCACAAGTGATCAGCGTGCTTAATGATGTTTATGGGCCAAAGCAGCCGCCCGATCGTCAGATTAATATTGTACTGATGGGGATGGGTGAGCCATTGCTCAATTATGATAACGTAATGGTTGCCATCCGCTTGATCAATGATGAGGCTGGGCTTGCCATCAGCACTCGTCATATTACGCTTTCCACTGCTGGTATTATCCCACGTATGTATGAGTTAGGTAAAGAACCTATAAGACCGAAGCTGGCTATTTCACTGACTGGCACAACTGATGAGTTGCGTGATCGCCTGATGCCGATCAATCAACGTTATCCATTAAAGGATCTACTTGAAGCTTGTCAGGCTTTTCCATTGAAGCCACGTGAACGGCTCACGTTTGAGTACGTGATGCTAGATAGCGTGACTGATAGTGAGAAGGATGCACACAGACTAGCACGTCTACTAGCAGGATTGCCTGCTAAGGTAAATCTTATTCCTCACAATCCAGCACCAGAACTACCATTTCAAGCTTCGCCAGGAGAATGTATCATACGTTTTCAGCAGATTCTTGCTGATCATGGGCTATCTGCATTTATTCGCCGACCACGTGGCCAAGATATTTTTGCTGCTTGTGGTCAGCTTGCAGCTAAAAGTATCGCGACTAATGATGATGTTGTTTAAAGTAATAAGAGACGCCTCAAAGGACGTCTCTTATACGCTATGGAATAAAAATGCCCCCGTGACTCTTAGGCAAGAGTCAGCTCAAAGGAAGGGTTGATCGGGGGCCAAACTCAACCGCCGGGAGGGGGGAACCAAGCGGCGAGTTTTTATAAGGCCAAGCTTGTACTCAGCCTCAAGCTTACTTTTACAAACCTTATAGACGCTAATTTTCATGGAAAAGTTGCCAATACTTCCTGACTCTCTCCGAAGCTTATCTGGATTACACTAAACACAAAAAAAGCCAGATAAAAAAACAACCCGCGTTGCTGCTGAGAGCAGCAACAGCGGGAACCAAAGGCGAAGAGGAGGAAAATTACTCGCTAAAACCTTGCTTTCCGAGAAAAATTCAAGGTTCGCTTTTCGCTAGTAATAACGCCAGCTTAAAAAGAAAGTTCCAGAAATTACCTTAGACGATTAGAGCTGCTTTCCCAATTATCTAGCTTAGTCGTTCTGACGTGCAGTGAACTCGTCAAGCCAACCCATTGCTTCTTTGTATTGCTGAAAGCGCTTCTCGTCTAGATAAAATTCAGATGTGTGATAGTAGCAGCGACCACGAATAATGCGGGCTTTATGTTTTATATGAAGCATCTCATGGTAGAGCACGTATTCTACAAAATATTCTGGTACATTGGCACTGTCGAGTGTCTTGCTGATGATGATGGTATTGTGGACTGGATCGTGATGGCCAAGCATACGTTTAGTACGGCGTAGGCTCCAGGAGATTACTGGTTGGCGTAGTTGATTATTGAAATATTTCTTGTTGAGCCGCTGAAACATCTTCTCTAAGTTATAAGCGCGGCCATGCGCAGTGGTGATCTGCTTATAGCCACGACGGCGGCGAGCAGTATCAGAAGCACGCACAACTGCTGGGCTATTGACATAATCGCGAAAGATCCGCTCACATTCGTCTGAGACCTTACGCTTAAAGAGTTTTGCCACCAGAATTGAAGCTAGTGCGCGATGAACCGCCAAAGGCGCTGTGATTAGAATATCGGAAAGTCGTACCTGTACACGCTTATTGTTGAGTCGAATAGTGTTATTAAGCCCAGCATAGGGATAAAAGGTAACCGTGATCTCAAGCGAGGAGGCCTGCTTGTAGAACTTCCCGATCAAACCTTCGAATAGCTGTCGCAACATCTGCTCCCGGCGCTTCATAGCCCCTAGTATGGTCAGCTGATAATGGCACGTCAAGCGTGATCTGCAATGGCCTTTGTTTATAAAATGTTACGGTGGGGTCTAGAAAAGCATCCCTGCGAGCCTCTTGAATATCATTGTAACTATTTATTATTCAATTGATTAGCTTAAAATGCCAAGTTTCTTGATCAGCCCTCTCAGCTTAGCTATAGTTAATCAGATCAGTCCTTTCGCGGTTTGCCACAGCAGCTTCTTGGTTAAATTGGTGGATGTTTAATTTACAACCTCAAAGCTAGCTTGCCAAAAGTCGCTTGGGGAATGTCTGAAAGAGTTGGTAGAAAGCTGTTTCTAGCTGCTAATCTCAGGTATTTAGACGAGTTATCATGGATAATGGCTTGACAGCAGCGTTAAGTAATGATAGGTTTACTTGTTTTTACAGAGATTTTGACCTACTCGAAGGAAGTTATTTCTCGAACTATCGCCTATGCCGAGCAGACGAGAACTAGAGTTTCGTTTTGATGACCGTAGTCGGGAAATACTATTGTCTATCATCAAGCTCTACATTGCTACTGGAGAGCCAGTGGGTTCGCGCACACTCTCCAAGCAATCGCGTGAGAAGCTGAGTGCAGCAACGATCCGTAATATCATGGCAGATTTAGAAGAGGCGGGCTATCTGGTTCAACCGCACACCTCAGCAGGCCGTATCCCTACCGATATGGGCTATCGTTTCTACGTTGACAATATTCTACGTCAAACACGCATCTCTAAATCAGATGAAGTAGCCATTAACCGTTCTCTACTTAACGTACAAGTCGATAGTGCCGAACAGTTTATGGGACGAACCTCGCATCTACTCTCACAAATATCAGATAATGTTGGGATTGTCGTTTCACCCAGTTTATCTCAGGATACCTTGCAGCACATCGATTTCGTTCGCTTGCCGGATGGGCGTATACTTATTATTACAGTTTCGCGTTCAGGTATGGTACGCGATCGAGTAGTATTGGTTGATGAAGATTTTACTCAGAGTAACCTTGATCAGACAGCGCGCTATGTTAACGAAAATTTCAAAGGGATGAGTCTGTTAGCAATACGCAATGAGATCTTAAAGCGTATGTCGGAGGAGAAGGCTCTCTACGATCGATTGTTGCAAAACGCTATACTGCTATGCAATCGTAGTCTAGACAATGAGGAAGAACAGGGCGAGGTTTATGTTGATGGAACTTCTACTATTCTTAGTAAACCGGATTTTGCCGATACCGAACGGATGCGTGCGCTATTTCGCATGTACGAAGAGAAGGGCAAACTACTCAAGCTTTTGAATGAGTGTCTGGCCGAGTCAGCAGCTACGGGCGTATGTATTCGCATCGGCTCAGAAAATAGCATTCCCAGCCTGCGTACCTGCGCTATTATTACTTCGCCATATAAATATGGCAATAATGCCATCGGAGGAGTAGGCGTAGTGGGGCCAACGCGCCTAGACTACGCACGAATGATTACTATCGTCAATTATATAGCTCGCCTTTTTGAGCGTGTACTCAGCGAGGATTATCGTCCTACAATGCGCCCGTAAAGTTCGGCTTCGGTAAAACATTGGAGTGTTTAGAACGAAGCTATCCTGATAACGTTCAGGCGTGATCTGCCAGCCCAGATTACACTGAAAGGCGGGAGTTTCCGCTATTAGTGCAAGCAAGCTGGCTAACATTTGGCTTGGAGCAACAATGGGGAATATAGAGAATACAGAGCAGCCATCAAAACCAGTATCAGTAAACTTCGATAGGGAGAGAGCTACTGCCAACCACACCGATGAAAAGACTGAAGCGGTTGCCACTGAGAATGCTCATGAGACTATTGTGACTAAAGAGGCAGAGGTGGCAGAGGAAGACGCGCCAGAAATCGAACTGCTTGAAGAAGAGTCCGAGCAGCAGCCTGCTGCTGAGCAGCAAGGGCAGGGTTTGACACCTGCTGAGGTAGCTCAGATCTTGATAGATCTCTCTGATGCACAGGAGCGTTCAGCAAAGTTGACAGAAGAGAAGAGGCTGCTTTATGAGCAGTTAATGCGGCGGCAAGCGGAGTTTGAAAATTTCCGTAAGCGTGTTGAGCGTGAGCGTACAGAGACCTATGGACGCGCGCGTGCCGATATGGTCACAGAACTGTTACCTATTCTTGACAACTTAGAGCGTGCCATCAATTCAGGTGCACAATCAGAGAAAAGTGAAGGTGTACAAGAAAGTATTTTAGAAGGAGTAAAGCTAATCCATCGCCAATTCCTAGATCTACTAAACGGATTCGGCCTTGCTCCCATCAAAGCGGTTGGCAAGCCTTTTGATCCACATCTGCATGAGGCTGTCACAACTGAACCGAATGATGAGTTGCCTGAGAACACAGTTGTTGCAGAGCTACAACGTGGTTACAAGTTGGGAGATCGGTTATTGCGTCCGGCTATGGTGAAAGTTACTGTGCGCAACTGACTAGGTTGGCAAGCAGAGATCGCGCATCACTGTCTTTGCCTTAGATATTGGTCGATTGGGTGTGCGCCCTAGGGAAACTTTAATTAAAGAGACTTTTTCCGCGACGATAATTATGGGAAGAATAATAGGAATCGATTTAGGAACAACTAATTGCTGTGTAGCAGTGATGGAGGGTGGTATAACACAAATTATCCCCAATAAAGAAGGTGGCCGTACCACTCCTTCAGTAGTCGGCTTTACAGATAAAGGGGAGCGCTTAGTTGGGCAAATTGCTAAGCGTCAAGCAATCACTAACGCCGCTAACACAGTCTTTGCTGTCAAGCGACTGATTGGACGCAAGTATAATTCGCCTGAAGTGCAACGTGCTAAAGAGACATATCCTTACGAAATTACTGAAGCGCCCAATGGAGATGCACGTGTGCGTATACAGGGGCGGGATTATTCTCCACCAGAAATCTCTGCCATTATCCTGCAACGGCTCAAGTCAGCAGCAGAAGATTTTCTTGGTGATGAGGTTGAGGAAGCGATCATAACTGTACCTGCCTACTTTGATGACTTTCAGCGCCAGGCCACTAAGGATGCTGGTAAGATTGCTGGCCTTAATGTTAAGCGTATTATTAACGAGCCTACTGCTGCTGCGCTTGCTTATGGTTTAGGAAAAAAATCAAATGAGAAGATCGCTGTCTATGACCTAGGTGGAGGTACTTTCGATATCTCCATTTTAGAGATGAATGATGGTGTCTTTGAAGTATTATCAACATGTGGCGATTCTTTCTTAGGTGGAGAGGATTTTGATCAGCGTATTATTGATTGGCTTATTGACGAATTCAAAGCTGAAACTAATATTGACCTACGTAGTGACCGTCTAGCTTTACAGCGACTTAAAGAAGCAGCTGAGCGCACCAAATGTGAACTCTCTACCGCCGAGGAATCGAATATTAACTTGCCATTCATCTCTGCAGATGCTTCTGGTCCTAAACATCTTAATAAAACTCTCAGTCGTGCTGCCTTTGAGGATCTAGTTTCGGATCTTGTTGAGCGTACCATTGAGCCCTGTCAAAAGGCGCTTTGGGATGCGCGTTTGAAAGCTGGCGATATTGACAAAGTACTGCTGGTAGGCGGACAGACCCGCTCGCCTTTGGTGCAGCGACGAGTGGAACAGATCTTTGGTAAGAAACCCTCTGCCGAAATCAATCCTGATGAAGTGGTGGCAATGGGCGCCTCCATTCAGGCGGGTGTGCTACTTGGCGAGGTAAAAGATCTAGTTCTACTTGATGTGATCCCACTCTCACTCGGCATTGAGACACGTGGTGGGCTTTTCACCAAGTTGGTCGAGCGTAATTCTACAATACCAGTTAAAAAGAGTCTGATTTTCACGACTGTCGCTGATAATCAATCAACCGTTGAAGTCCATGTACTACAGGGTGAGCGAGAGATTGCTATACATAACCGCTCATTAGCAAAATTTGAATTGGTAGGTATCCCAGCCGCGCCACGTGGTATTCCACAGATCGAGGTCGGTTTTGAAGTCAATGCCGATGGTATTGTACAAGTATCAGCTCGCGACAAAATGACTGGTCTTGAACAGGCAATGAAGATCTCACCTTCTTCAGGCCTTTCTGCCTCCGAGATCTACGAGCTTATTGAGGAAGCAAAAGCGAACGCAGAGACTGATCGTCGGCAGAAAGAGCTTTTGATGATGAAGAATCGATTGGAAGGTTTACTGCAAAACACACAACGTTCCTTTAGTGAATTTGGTTGGATGTTAGCTGTCAATGATCAAGAATCAGTACGCAACACTCTGTTAAAAGCTAAAGACGCGCTTGTTACAGAAGATTCTGAATTGATTCGAGCAACATTGGAAGAGCTAGAGAGGACAGGACGAATTATTACTGAAGCAATGTTTTCTGGTGGTAGTGCCGCTGGCAGTGAGAAGCCTAGTAGTGAAAGCGGAGGGGCGATTTAAGGATCTGCCAGCGTCTGCTGTATTGATAGTGAAAGTAGGATTATGAGTAAACGAGACTATTATGAAGTACTGGGAGTAGGCCGCAATGCTACTGAGAGTGAGATTAAAAGCGCCTATCGTAAGCTGGCGATGAAATATCATCCGGATAAGAATCCTGGTGATAAAGAAGCAGAAGAGAAGTTTAAGGAAGCGGCTGAAGCTTATAGTATATTAAGCGATCAGAACCAGCGTGCTAAATATGATCGCTATGGACATGCTGGTATAGGAACATCGGCAGCCTCCAGCGCTGCCGGCGGATTTGGCGCAGGTTTCCCTGGTTTTGAAGATATTCTTGGCGATCTCTTCGGCTTTAGCGATATATTTGGTAGTAATCGCCGCTCCCGTCAAGTGCAGCGTGGTGCTGATCTACGTTACGATCTGGAGATTACCCTAGAAGAGGCTGCCCAAGGGGTAAAGACCAAGATTCAAGTACCGCGTCTAGAAACCTGTGCCGCCTGCCAAGGTGTTGGCGCTGCTCCAGGCACCTCACCAGCCAACTGTCCAACCTGTAATGGTATTGGGCAGGTCCGCTACCAACAAGGTTTCTTTAGTGTAAGTCGCACATGCTCTTATTGTCGTGGTACTGGCAAAGTGATTAAAGATCCTTGCCGAGAGTGTCGTGGCGAAGGCCGTATAGCACGTGAACGTACACTGGAGATCAAGATCCCCCCTGGTGTCGATAGTGGCGCACGCCTACGTGTGCAAGGAGAAGGTGAAGCAGGGATTGGTGGTGGCCCACCGGGAGACCTTTATGTAGTTATCTCGCTTAAAGAACATGCCATCTTTGAGCGCCAAGACAACAATCTTTACTGTACGGTACCTATCACATTCACACAGGCAGCGCTAGGCGCTGACATTACTGTACCTACGCTAGATGGTGAAGAACCGCTACATATCAATGAAGGGACACAAACAGGCACCGTATTTCGCTTGAAAAGCCGTGGTATGCCTGCTTTAGGTGGACGTGGACGTGGTGATCTATTCGTGGCTGTCAATGTTGTTACTCCAACCAACCTGAGTCGTGAACAACGCCGCCTAATGGAAGAGTTCGCCAAGATCGAGACTAAAGCCCCTACCCAGACCAATGAAAAAGGCATTCTTGATAAAGTGAAAGATATGTTCAGTTAATTAACTGAAGACCTGTGATGACAACCATTACGCCAAGAGATGATCTTGGCGTAATTTTTTCTTGATATGGTGAGAAAGGAAATAGCGTTTGAGCGATTTTACCGGCAATGACATTTTGATACGTGCCACTGCCGCCGATGCAATGATCCGGTGTATGGCAGCAGTAACGACACAACTCGTCAATGAATCCTGTCAGCGCCATGGCACACTACCAACAGCTTCGGCTGCATTAGGTCGTACTCTCACAGGTGCGATTATGCTTGGTACTCTTCTTAAAGACCTAGAAAAGATCACTGTACAGTTCCATTGTCAGGGTCCCATTGGTAATATCACGGCGGAAGCTGATGCGCATGGAAATGTGCGTGGCTATGTAACCAATCCTCAAGTCGATCTGCCGCCTAACCAATATGGCAAATGGGATGTAGGAGGCGCAGTAGGCTCAGGTATGCTCTATGTGATCCGCGATGCTGGTTTTGAAATAGGTCTTTATCGAGAGCCTTATTGTGGTTCAGTGCCGATCACTTCTGGCGAGATCAGCGCCGATTTCGCTTACTATTTAACCCTCTCGGAACAGATCCCCTCGGCAGTAAGCATTGGGGTTTATATTGATCGATCCTACCAGGTAACAGCAGCAGGCGGTTTTATTATCCAGATGATGCCTGGTGCTGACGAGAAGTTGATTGAGCAGATCAGTAACACCGTGGCAGCCGCTCCCTCTAGTACTCAGATGATCAGAGACGGTTTTGGTCCTCAAGAGTTACTTAGTATGGCATTAGGTGAAATTGGTTTTGAGGTGTTGGAGCAGAAACCAGTCCGTTTTCACTGTCACTGTTCACAGGAAAGAGCCTTGAGAATAGTCGCTGCGCTCGGTGAAGAAGAGGTAAGCGATATGCTTGACAAGGATGGTGGAGCACAACTCAATTGCCATTTTTGCAACTCCAATTATCATATCAGCACAAATGAATTGGAGCAGATTTTGAGCGACCTGAGCAGTGCTGCGAAATAGCCTCTTAAGTAGTTAACAGACTGAAAAAATAACTCTATTTTCAATTGAATAAATCCGCAAGACCCATTAATATTGAGTCTGCAAGGCGCTGGTGTTTTCGTCTACTCTTGAGCTAAGCAGGGCTGCGCTTTTAATTGTACGGAGAGCGGGTCATCGCTCTAAAAGCAGTAAAAAATATGGAGAACCTAACCAAGAGACGCAGAGGTTCGGGTGCATTTAACACGGAATGGTTTGTCATTTCAAAGAAGACGATCTGGCGCGCAATCGGGGCTCTAATAGGTCTGGTAGTGCTCACAGGCGCATTTTTCCTTGTTAAATATCTACTCTCTGGAGAACCTCCTCAAGAAGATAATCGACGCGCGGCCCGTATCTCATTTTTGGACGGGGCTGTCATGGTGAAGCGTGCCAATGCTTCTGCCCCTGAACGTGCTACTTTGAATATGGTGCTTGAACCAGGCGATACGATTCAAACCAGTAGTGGCGCCAGTGCCGTCGTACAATATGTTGATGGCAGCGTTTGCAAAATTAAGCCGGGCTCAACCATAATATTGAGAGAAAATAATACTAAAGACGATAAGACCCAAGTTGCTAATGAAGTTACTGTTGGTATCGTTAACGTTTCTACTCACGATAAGAGCACATATAGGATCGATACGCCCAATACGAGAACTTTAATAAATCAGAACTCAACTGCGACAGTCGGCAGTGATGGCCAGAAAGATTTTGTTGTCACTAGTAATGGTACCGTCAAGGTGACACCACTGAAAGGTGGTGAACCACAAATGTTGGGTGCTAATGAGCGTGTTGATGTATCGGGTAGTGAGGTTAAGCGTAGCAGCGTACTGCCATCTCCTGGGCTGACCAATCCACCCAATGGTAAGCCTTTTGTGGTAGATAAGAACAGCGAGATAGAATTTGCTTGGCAGCCTGTTGCGGGCGCCGGACATTACCGGCTAGAAGTCTCTTCCACGCCTTCTTTTCCAGAAAAGGCGCTTGTTATCAATGATGCTGGGATCAACGGCACCAGCTATAAATGGGTAAAGCCGGTTGATGGAAGCTATTTCTGGCGTGTACAGGCCTTAGACCAAGAAGGGCGAGAAGGCAACTGGAGTGATAGTCCAAATTTCACAGTAAAGGTGAAAACTCAAAATCGTGATATTCCGATCAAGATAACCAATAAAGTAGAGATCGGCTATTTATTGGTCACGGTTGAAGGCATTACTAAACCTGGTGTAATGTTGAGGATTAATGAGAATCCTGTTCCTGTTGATGCCAAAGGTAATTTCAAAAAGGATGTGAGTTTTCCTGCAAACACACCTCAACGTACTCTAGTGCTAGAGGCTTTTGATAACAATGGGAATACGGGAAAACTAATTGATCAACTTCCTATAAGATAGCAGCGTTTTGGTCTTACTTTAATCAAGGGGAGCGGTGTGGGAGCAGAGTCTGTGTAAAACGTCTCTGTGCTCCTCCGCATAAAGGATGCCTATTGCGATAATCTACGCAGAACAGCCATCGGCGGCGTTGCTACAGTTGCTCAGAGAGTGTAGCTTAGCAACAGAATTGGTTGAGTATTCTCAAGTTGATGAAAAGCTGCGTAGCAATTGGCAGCCAGAGGTAGTCTTTTGCGAACTCTACCCTGAGCGTAGACTGCATCCACTCTTTAACGAGCTGGTTCAACACTGTTCACAAGCGGCATTTTTCTCTTTTAGTGCAGAAGCTAATGCCCAATTAAAGGAGCGCTCCGCCGCGCTTGGTTTTATTACACATCTTGATGAGACTACGACAGCCCGCGAACTTCAGCTGCATCTTAAATATGGCCAGCGAATATCGAATTTGCATCATAGTTCTAACGATTCTAAGTTAGAACAGGCTTTGAGTGTGATTGCTGCACTCCATTTTTCACTAGATATTTCGAAAGTAGTTGAGACAGTGTTGGAATATTTGCCGAAGCTTATTCCTGCCGACGGTTTAGCTCTCTATATAAGCTCTGAAGAGGGAGATCGATTAGAATTGGTAGGAGAGTTGAATAGACCAATAGTGCCTCAATCACTGCCACTCAATAGTGAGAATAGTGAGGATGACGGTAATAAGAGCTTGTTAGTAAAGGCGGCTCAGAGCGGTAAATCGCTGCTTATTCAGGATCTCAATAAGAGAACCATAAAAGATCCTCATTATCAGCAGAGCAACTGCCAATCGGTAATGTGTCTGCCACTATGTACGCATGCACGTCTTTTTGGAGTTCTTGAAGCAGTTACGCAGCAGACAAGCAAGTTTTTTAGTTTAGCAGATTTGGAGCTTGCCGAACGCACTACCACAGCACTTGCGACAGCACTTGCGAACGCACGCAATTTCGCTAGTGCAGAGCGGCTCTGTCAGATTGATGATCTAACCCAGCTCTACAATTCGCGTTACCTCTATCGCGCGCTCGAATTGGAAATGAAGCGATCGCGTCGTTATGCGATTCCACTCTCTGTTATATTTTTAGATTTAGATGGTTTCAAGAGAGTTAATGACACTAATGGCCACCTTTGCGGTAGTGCTACGTTAACTGAGGTGGCAAATCTGATGATGGGACTTGTGCGGGAAACCGATATTGTGGCACGATATGGTGGAGATGAGTTTGTTATAGTGTTGCCGGAAACCCCCGCAGAACGGGCTGTGACAATTGCTGAGCGGATCAGAAAACAGATTGAAGCCCATGTCTTCCGAGGCGGTGGAGATAGCGAGATTTATCTCACTGCGTCCTTTGGTGTGGCCGCTTACCCTGAACATGCATCATCACCTGCCGCTTTAATCCGGTGTGCCGATAAAGCGATGTACACGGCGAAAGAATGCAATAAGAATCAGGTTGTGCTGGCAAACGGATAAGGCAAATCCGCAGCTAGGGACTGGTAGCAAATGATCGATCTCGTTTTACAATTGGATAATGCCAAACCGCGTTCCTTGAGGTTGCAATAAACCGAACAATGAAATTCCGATCTTTTTTCAATGTTTTCTCCAATGATCTGGCAATAGACCTAGGGACGGCTAATACGCTGGTCTACGCTAAAGGCCGTGGTATTGTCGTAAGTGAACCGTCCATTGTGGCTATCAATAAGATCACCAACAAAGTCGAAGCTGTCGGTAAAGAGGCCAAAGAGATGTTAGGGCGCACTCCCGGCAATATTGTGGCAATTCGCCCAATGAAAGATGGTGTGATTGCCGACTTTGAGGTGACTGAAAAGATGCTCCAACATTTCATTCGCAAGGCTCATAATGGCAAGTCCTGGGTGAGTCCACGTGTTGTGATCGGAGTGCCTGGTGAGATCACACAAGTGGAGCGCCGCGCTGTTATTGATGCTGCCAACCGTGCGCGTGCCTCAGAGGTCTATCTAGTCGAAGAGGCGATGGCTGCCGCGATTGGCGCAGGATTACCAATCACTGAGCCTTACGGTAATATGATTGTAGATATAGGTGGCGGTACTACCGATATTGCTGTCATTTCACTCTCTGGTATTGTCTATTCACGCGCTGTGCGTGTCGCTGGCAATGAACTTGATGAGGCGATCACCCAATACATTAAGCGCAAATACAACCTTTTAATCGGTGAGCGCACCGCTGAACAGATCAAGATCGAGTTGGGTTCAGCTTATGCTCTTGAGGAGCGGCTCTCAATGGAGATCAAAGGTCGGGATTTGATTGAAGGTGTGCCCAAGACTATTACTATTTCCGACGATGAAGTACGAGAGGCGATGGCCGAGCCAATCTCAACTATTGTCAATGCTGTACGTGTGGCGCTAGAGCGTACTCCACCAGAGTTATCAGCCGATATTGCTGATCGTGGCATTGTCCTTACTGGTGGTGGGGCGTTGCTAAAAGGTCTGGATCGACTACTGATGAAGGAGACACGTGTGCCTGTCTCGCTAGCGGAAAACCCGCTCTCTTCAGTAGTGCTCGGTACCGGCAAAATGCTAGCCGATTTCGAATTACTCAAGCGAGTGAGCTTGGAAAGCGGTAGTTATGGCTATAACAGCCACAACTAAGCAAGGTCGGCAAGACCGTGAATGAGTATATAGGAAATCTGACTCAAGACCTGCGAGCAGTGAGAGAGTTATCTGCTCTTAGGTCTTCTATTTTTTTTGTCTGCGTAATTGAGTTTTAGTGGAAGTTTAGTCGTGTCGAAAGTTGAGACAAGTAAAAGTCGAGCACCAGTAGTAGTACTGGTTATACTGTTAACCTTACAACTACTATTGATGTCTTCCCAAGCACGGGCGCGTACGGGTGGATATTCGATGTTACGCAGTTGGATGCTAACAGCTACCTACCCAATCAATGTTAGTTTGGGATATATAGGTGGTCTGGTGCATGGTGTCTGGTACGGTTATATAGACCTGCGTAATGCCCGTGAAGAGAGTGCACGGCTGCAAGCAACCAATGATCAACTCAGTCAAGAATTGGTCAAATTACGTGAAGAGGTATTGGCTAGCCACCGTCAGGCCCAACTTGCCCAAGCACAAAAGGCGCTACCTTACCAATCAGTGGCAGCCAAAGTGATTGCTCGTGATGGTAACCAGTGGTTTAATCAAGTAATCATTGATCGCGGTTCGCTAGCAGGATTACGTCTCAACCAACCAGTAATTACTCCTGGTGGTATTGTTGGACGCATCGTTGGTATTGGACCAATTGCTGCTCAAGTGCAATTGATCACAGATGGTTATGCTGGTGCCGGGGGACAACTGGTAGAATCGCGCGCCTATGGTGAAGTAAAAGGTGTAGGCAAAAGCAGTTGCGAAATGCGCAACGTTTCTGGGTTGGAGAACGTCAAAGAGGGCGAGGCAATCATTACTACTGGCTTTGATGGTATCTATCCCAAAGGACTGCTAATTGGTTATGTGGAGAGATTGGTGTTAGGTGGGGGAGCAAAAAATCATGATATTACTGTGCGCCCCGCCGCTGGTCTAGAACGGTTAGAGGAAGTGTTAGTGCTACGGATTACTGAACAGGATCTAAAGATTGAGGAAACCGTAAAATAAATGGGTGCGCATCACTCTTTTGCGAAAGCGATGCTAGCGTGCAGATTTTTAAGATAATAATTTCAATTATCATCCTGGTGGCGATACAAGGTAGCTTGTCAAGATACCTGCATTGGTTTGAGCGGGTTGATCTCACTCTTGTCCTTACCGTTTATTTGTCACTTAAGCGTAAACCTATGCAAGGTACCCTTGTGGGCGCCGGCGCAGGACTTGCCTATGATGCTGTGAGTGGAGTACAACTTCTTGGTGCAAGCGGATTTACCAAGACACTAATTGGCTTTATACTCTCTAGTCTAAACGTTCATTTTGCCATCGATCGGAAGCTAATGCGCCTTTTTATTCTGGTACTTGCTTCTGTGGCCAATGTACTGCTTTTTCTTGGTCTACATTCAGTATTCAATGCTTTGCCAATAAGTATGGTTCCCCGTGAAATCGCGAAATTGACAGTTTGGCAAGCAGCAGGTAATCTTATTTTAGGCTTTTTTCTATTTCCGATTTTAGATCGGGCGTTTGTCGAACAACCCTATGTGGGTAGTCGCAGTGCAACGCACTGGTAATGAGACAGCAATAAGACGGTTATGTCGAAAAAGATTTTTGACGATCCCGCGCAACAACTCTTCAAACCTCGTGGCCGTATTCTTTTCCTGAAGTATTTTGTGCTCTTTTTCTTCGTCATACTGGGTGTGCGCTTATGGTATCTACAAGTAATCCAACACCAACACTATGTCAAACAAGCAGAAAATAACCGTGTACGTGATATTCCAATTCCCGCTCCACGTGGGACGATTCTAGACCGTGAAGGACGTGTGTTAGTTGATAGCCGCCCATCATATGCGATTATGCTCTATCAGGAAGATATGGTGAATCGAGAAGAGAGCATCAATATATTGGTTAATAAGCTAGGCACGGATCCAGAAGCTCTCCTTAAACAGATGGAGATGCCTGGTCCACGCTCTCGACCGATCATGGTGAAGACTAATGCAACACCAAGCGATCGCGCTTGGATAGAGGCTCATGAGTTTGAACATCCAGAACTCAAAGTGGAGTTGCAACCTCAACGTAAATATCCCCATGGGGAAGTTCTCGCACATGTGCTCGGTTATGTTAGTGAGATAGATGAAGACGAATTGCGAGAGCCAGAATACGATTATTGTAATTCTGGCGATATTATTGGTAAGGCAGGCATCGAGCGCACATATAACAAAATGTTAATGGGTAAAGAAGGCTCTCGGCGCGTGGTGGTTGACAGTCGTGGCCGTGTTATTCAAGAACTGGGGGTGATCCCCCCCATCCCTGGCCAAGATCTCGTTACTACAATTGATCTTGATATTCAGATGACAGCCGAGCAGGCGCTTACTGGTACTGGTCTCAATGGTACAATTGTTATTACTGATCCACGTGATGGTGGCATTCTTGCACTTGTCTCACATCCTTCTTTCGATCCAAATCTATTTGCTGCCGGTATAAAGCCTTCAGATTATGCTAAGCTGGCAAATCATCCCAAGAAACCGCTACGCAATCGTGCTATACAAGATCGTCATCCTCCCGGCTCGACCTGGAAAATAATTATGGCTGCCGCGGCAATGGAAGAGAAAGAGCTTAATGAGAAATCGACGCTGGCGTGTGGCGGTGGTATCTCTGTAGGAGACCGATTTGTACAATGCTTGGGTAGTCATGGTGCGCCTGATATACAACGTGCCATTGAGATCTCGTGTAATGGTTTCTTCTATCGCTGTGGTTTGAAGCTAGGTATCGATAAATTGACAAAATGGGAGCCGCTATTAGGCGTGGGGGTAAAGACAGGTATCGATCTGCCTCATGAGAATAAAGGTATTGTGCCTAGCCGTGAGTGGAAACGCAAAGAGTATCCTAAGGATCCCAAATGGCGTGATGCTGATATGGTATATGCCTCGATCGGTCAATCTGGTGTGCGCCCCACTCCTATACAAATGGTCTATGCTGTTACAGGAATAGGCATGAAAGGGAAGTTTTATACTCCACATGTCTTTAAGGAAGGGCGTAAGAGTGAGAATTATCCAGAGGCCCCCTATGAGGCAAAAGTGCGTGATATACACCTTAGCGATGAGACCTGGAAAACAGTTACCCAGGGATTATGGCGTGTCGTTAATGGTGCTGGTACAGCACGTCGCGCACAGATACCCGAGTTTGATGTCTGTGGCAAAACTGGTACGGCTCAGATCGTGAGTATCAAATCAGGTGCAAGTGGCGAGCAGAAAGAGCATGCTTGGTTTGTTGGCTATGCTCCCAAAGCTGCTCCAGAGATTGGTGGAGTAGCCCTTATTGAGAACGGCGGTCATGGCGGCACAACTGCTGCGCCTGTGATTAAAGCCTGTTTTGAAGAGTATCTGCGTAAGAAGAAAGGATTGCCTAAACAAGAATCAGCACAACTTGCACAAGCTCAATCCACCAAACCTAAAGCTGTGCCCGCTGTAGCACGCCCAAATGAGAAACCTGCGACTACTATTAAACCGCCTATGCCAAAACAACCGACGTCGCCGTCACAGGTAGTGCGTCCACCTGCTATCCAGCCAACATCGGCGCGCGGGCCAGGACAATAAAACGATATGTCAGCTATTGTTAAACCACTGCAATTGAGAGATCGTCGCCTCTGGCGCGATTTTGATTGGACATTGCTACTTGCCGCCTTAGCGCTCACCTCACTGGGTGTGATCGAAATCTTCAGTTCGCAACCAGAGAGTGATTTTTGGGTCAAACAGTTGATCTGGCTTAGCCTTGGCACAGTTGCAATGTTTGTCACTATGCTCTTTGATTACCGCCGCATTTATAATTATATCCCCTATATTTATGCGGTTGGTATTGTCATGCTAGTGGCAGTGCTACTCTTTGGCAAGGTAGTCAATGGTCAGCGCAACTGGATTAATTTAGGGTCGTTTAGTCTACAGCCGTCGGAGTTTGTTAAGATTGCGGTGATTCTCGCGCTTGCTCGCTTTCTTTCGCCAATTCGTAAAGGCGATCTACCCTTCAAAGATATTGTTATTGCTGGTGCTATCACAGCATTGCCAGTGGGTTTGATCATGCTGCAGCCTGATGCTGGTACAGCTATGACTTTCTTCCCCATCGTCATTGCCCTACTCTTTCTTAGCGGACTCAATCTGCGTATTGTGATTATTTCAGTATTAGCAGCCCTGCTGCTGATACCAACTGGCTACTATTTTGCGCGCAAATATCAGATCCTAAAACCCTATCAAATAATGCGTGTAGAAGCGATTCTACATCCAGAACTATTCGAGCAGCCGGAGTTCCGTCGTCAATATGGCTATCAAACCATGCAATCAATCATTGCTGTTGGCTCTGGTGGCGTTACCGGCACTGGCATTACTAAAGGCACACAGAGTCGATTGGGTTTCCTACCTGAACACCACAGTGATTTTATTGCCTCGGTGTTAGCTGAAGAGACTGGTTTCATCGGAAGTATTTTTGCACTTACGCTATATTTGTTTATAATTATTCATGCAATAGGTACGGCGGAACGTGCTCGGGACCGCTTTGGTATGCTGATGATCCTAGGGTTTATTTCACTTTTTTCCTTCCATGTGATCATCAATGTAGGAATGGTCGTGGGATTGGTGCCAATTCTCGGAATTACACTACCGCTGATGAGCTATGGCGGCTCATCCATTTTAAGCACAATGATGGCCCTCGGCCTAGTAATGAATGTGAAGTTACGCCGGTTTGTTAATTAGCAGCCTATCAGGGTTCTTTGCCTAGCTGGCAGGGCGCTTTGCCACCAGGTTTTGATAGGGCTTAAAAGACCAGCGCACCTTCTCTACGATCTACAGCGAGCTACTTTCCGGCCATTGAAAGCTGACTAAATTGGTAGATTTTGGCTGAAGACCCGACACTAAGCAAATACGACCAGCTTGGGTGGCATTTATACATTAGTCTATTTAGTGTAATGAAGAGATTACTGACTAATGGCAACCTTTGAGCGAAGTCTGCTTGGTCTTAGTGCTCAGCCTTGAAAGGGCTTGCTTAAAAATGAATTTGAATGCTTATCGGGCAGCACTCGACCGTATCCTGCCAACGGTTGAGAAACCCGTTCGTTATGTAGGCGGCGAATGGAACGCCGTTGTGAAATCGAAAGAACAGATAAAAGCGCATATTGCGCTATGTTTCCCAGACACATATGAGATTGGAATGTCTCATCTGGGGCTGAAAATCTTATATTCTGTGTTGAATGCTCGCAGTGATATTGCTGCCGAGCGGGTTTACACTCCTTGGCTTGATATGGAGCGCGCTTTGCGCGCTGCACAAATGCCGCTTGCCTCACTAGAAAGCTTCACACCACTAGCTCAGTTTGATATTGTCGGCTTCTCCCTCCAGTATGAGATGACTTATACCAACATCCTCACTATGCTTTCATTGGGAGAGATCCCAATACAGGCACAAGCACGTGGCGAAGCGATACCATTGGTGATTGGTGGTGGTCCTTGTGTCTTCAGTCCTGAGCCAATTGCTGACTTCTTCGATCTACTGCTTATTGGCGAAGGTGAAGAATTACTTGTAGAACTGATCGATCGTTATATAGAACTAAAGGCACAGGGTATCAGACGTGCTGAAATAGTGGTCCGCTTGGCCGATTTAGAGGGTATCTATGCGCCTTCATTATGTGAGTCGGTGACTACCCCTTATCATAAGCTGGAAGTAATCCAACCACGTGCTGGGGTACAGATCAAGTTTCCTGTGCTACGTCGTTATGTCGCCGATATCAGCAAATATCCTTTTCCTACTGACTCACCTGTACCATATACAGAGGTTGTGCATGATCGTGTTGCGGTCGAGATCGCACGTGGTTGTGTTGATGGTTGTCGGTTCTGCCAAGCAGGTACAATCTATCGGCCAGTACGTGAGCGTACCCCTGAATCGATTGTACAGAGTATTACTAACGGCATACGCGACGGCGGTTATAACGAAGCCAGTCTGACCTCGCTTTCAACCGCTGACTACACTTGTCTTACACCAGTGCTAAAAGAACTTAATAAGACGCTTGATCCGGAACGGGTATCACTCTCGGTCTCATCCTTGCGCGCTTCCGGTATCACAGAAGATCTTTCCCAGGAAATCGCCAAAGTGCGTACAACCGGCTTTACGATTGCGCCCGAAGCTGGTACACAGCGCATGCGCGATGTCATCAATAAGAACGTTACCGAAGAGGATGTGATGCGTAGCTGCCGTATCGCTTTCTCATATGGTTGGAACCAGATCAAACTCTACTTTATGATTGGGCTACCGACAGAAACATTGGAAGATGTACGTGGCATTGCCGAGTTAGGGCGTAAAGTAAAGGAACTTGGCAAAAGTATGGGAGTAAATGTGAAGGTGACGGTTTCGGTCTCCTCCTTTGTACCTAAACCACAAACACCTTTTCAATGGTGCCGTATGAATACGCTGGAAGAGTTACGCACAAAACAGGATCTATTGCGTGAACTTTGCCATCGTTACCGACTCAGTTTTAAGTGTCATAACGCTAAACTCTCGCGCCTAGAATGTGTAATGGCACGTGGAGATCGGCGTTTAAGCCGTGTCATTGAGCGTGCCTGGCAGATGGGTGCGCGCTTTGATGGGTGGGATGAGCAGTTTAATTACGATCTCTGGATGGAAGCCTTGCGCCTAGAAGGTATTGATCCAGAGGAGACGCTAAGCGAACTGCCAGTCCGTGCCACGGATGGCAGCTTTGTACAACTACCCTGGGATCATATCGACTCACTAGTAGAAAAGCGCTTTCTTGCTATTGAGTATGAGAAAGGGGTAAATGCCAAGATCGCGCCGCCGTGCGGTTTCCCAATACGTATCATTGATGGTAGGCCGACCGCGATACCACCGTCATTTGAGGAGTTCGAGCAGTTAGAGCGCAAGCCCCTACTCTGTTTCAATTGTGGTCTCGCCTGTGATTTAGCAGTAATGCGTGAAGATCTAATCAAAGCAAAGGATCTGAACCGGCAATATAAGACCGAGCGGTCCGCCTTGCATAGCACCGATGCAATCGCCAAGACTGAGCCAGATTTCGATCAATCGCTGCTAGAAGTAGTACGTAGTGATGTACCAGTAAATACACCGCCGACACTCTACCGACTCAACCCAGCTAGAGCGAAGACGGCCCCGGTTAAGCAGTATCGTTATCGAGCTATTTACACCAAGCTTGAGCCGGTGCAGTATCTATCGCATCTAGATCTTGCCAAAGCATTACCGCGCGGCTTCAAGCGCGCTGGCATTACACTCTCTTACAGCCAAGGTTTCCATCCTATGCCACTTATCTCTTATGGACCGGCACTAGGAGTGGGAATGATTGGTGAGCAGGAATATCTAGAGTTTGTTTCGCCTCAACCACTTGTGCCAGCGGATTTTTTGGCGCGTATTAATAGGGTTTTACCAGTAGGGTTGCAGTTCATTGCAATAGTCGAATTAGCAGAGACTTCGCCTTCATTGGCCAAGTTGATCAACTGTGCAGAGTATCGTATAAGTATCGCCGCCCCGGAGATTGCCAAGGCACTGGTGCAACAATGTGCCCAGCATACGGAATGGCATACCCTCAGCAATACTGCTTTGCATCAACAATTAATCTCAAATTTCTTGGCGCGCGATCAAGTTCTCATTGAACGTACGCGCAAGAACCGATCGCAAAATGTCGATCTCCGCAAGTATGTCAAGGCATTGCGCTTTGAACAAGAAATGGATGGCAATTTCCTGATCATGGTACTGGAGATCACCAATCAGGGCGGAGCTAAACCGGTGGAGATCGCGACAGCTATTTATGGAATCGACGAGGCCGAGCAGGCCACTTTGCAGAGCCGAGTTCGACGCAGCCGTCTCTATGCTGAGATCAATGGACGTGACTGCTCACTGCTTGAGCTCCGGTAGTGGGGTAACCTGCTGCCGATTTCAGTTTTAGCCTTCATGGCGTTGAACGGTTTTATCGTTATAGAGTACTGCAACCTTGCTATTCGCCATTGCAGTCTCCATTAGCAGCGATGCGCCCGTGCAAAAGTAATCGTACGTGAGCAGCAGATCTGCAAAGCCACCCGCCTAAGCCGGAACTGAAAGCCAAAGTATACCTGCCGGACCCGGAAAAGAGGAAAAGACCAATGGCGAAAGAGATGATTATTAGCTCCAGTGCACATGAAAAGAAAGTGGCCATCGTTGAGGATGGTATTGTTACGGAATACTATGTAGAACGTAGTGATGAGTCACAAGGTATGGCTGGCAGTATCTATAAAGGACGTGTAATGAAGGTACTGCCTGGTATGCAATCAGCCTTTGTAAATATTGGCTTGGAACGTGATGCCTTTTTATATGTCTCGGACTTTTTCGAAGAAGAGGGTATAGAAGAGTTTGAACCGATTGGTGAACTCAAGGATGTCTCGGAAACAAGACCAGAGGCGAGAGAGGCAAGAGAAAATAGGGAGGTAAGAGAGCCTCGTGAAGATCGTCGCGAGCCACTGCGAGCAGTGGAAGAGCGCCATCAACCAACCTCTCCCCCTGTTGAGTTGGCTAGTACGCCGGCTGAGCTACCTTTGGAAGAAGGGGAAGAAACAGCAGAATTAGGGGAAATAGCAGAGGAAGAAGAGGAAAAAGAGAGTGCTGAATTCTCTGAATTTGAGGATGAAGAGGATTACTCTATAGTTCCTCTTGCTGCCGAAGAACAGACCGAGAAAGAAGCCCAAAAGCAACCTGAGGAGCAAGCCAGCTATTCACACCCACAAGTTATTATTCCTCCCCCTAGCAACGATTTTATCCGTATCCAGGATGAGCCAGAACCGGTGGAAGCGATTGTCGAGTCTGCACCAGTAGAATCAGCACCCATTCAGCCAGATGAATATACTCCTGTAGAGGCTATCCTAGAGTCTAATCCGGTTGCTGAAAATGAGGTTGTGACAGCTCTGGAAGAGGAGACAGAGCCAGTCAACAAACGCCGTCGTAGTCGCAAAGAGCCTAAGAAGAAGGCAGCATCACGACGACGTGGTAAGAAAGGAGCAGCCGAAGAACCTGTCGTAGAGGCTATTGTAGCTGAGCCTCAATTCGAGCGTATTGTTGATGATGAGATCGCAGAAGCAGGAGAACTATTGAAAGATGCGATCCTGCAGAAGAAGATTGTTGACGAGATTCGTCGTTCAGAATTTGAGATGCCACCCATTATTCCCATCGCTGAACCAGAAGTCCGTGTAGGCTCATTACAAGCACAATGGCAGCCTGACACCAATCTACAGCGTGTAGTGGATGAAGAGGCAGTATTACAACAAGAACTCCCTCTCTCCACAACGGCTCAAGCTCATAATGAATTCAGCGCAGAACTACCAACTGAGCAAGCCGCTGAAGAGCAGAAAGAGGCGTCTGCCGAGACCATACAGGCTCATACAGAAACAACCCGCGAAGATACCTCTGCTGAGAATGGTCTTTCCGAAGAACAGAGTCTTTCATCAGATCTTGCCACAGATGGTGGTGAACCCGATGGGTCAGGCAAACAACCACCTGAAGGCTCAGCCAAAGTGCATGTACATAATCGGCGAGGCAATTTTGCCTCTAGGCGTGGTGGCCGGCGGCGTGGGCGGCGTGGTGGTTCTTCAGCATCGTCTCCTCGTCCAATTCCTCCAGTACCTTCTGAAGATAGCCCTGCACCAGAAAAGGCTGAACCGATGCCTAAGGAACCTACCAATGGTGATCGTCGCCATTATCCTCCAGGCATTACCGATCTGTTGCGTGAAGGTCAGGAGATCGTTGTACAGATCGCCAAAGAACCGATCGCATTGAAAGGCGCTCGTATTACTTCACATATCGCACTGCCAGGCCGTTATCTGGTCTATATGCCAACCGTCAATCATATAGGTGTATCACGTAAGATCCCATCTGACAGCGAACGGTTGCGCCTTAAGAAGATCATGCTCTCGCTAAGAGAACGGGAAAAGCCTCCTGGTGGCTTTATTGTACGTACCGCTTGTGAGGGACATACAGAACAAGAACTTTATGACGATATGATGTACTTAGTGCGTACTTGGCAAGATATACGTCGTAAGGCAGAACGTACCAAGGCTCCTACGTTGGTCTATCGTGAACTAGATCTTGTGCAACGTATATTACGAGATCAGATTTCCGATGATATCATTGCAATCCGTGTAGACAATGAACTGGAGTATGCGCGCGTAGTCGATTTTGTCAATCGTTTCCAGCCCAAGCTGGTCAAGCGTGTAAAACTCTATACCTGGAAGAAGCCGATCTTTGAAGAGTATGGTGTGCAAGAAGAGATCGACAGGGCAATTAAACCAAGAGTTTGGCTACGTTCGGGTGGTTATATTGTAATTAACCAGACTGAAGCACTTGTTGCGATCGACGTTAATACAGGAAAATTTGTTGGCAGGTCGAATCGTTTGGAAGACACTATCACTAAGACCAATTTGGAAGCGGTCAAAGAGATTGTGCGTCAAATCAGGTTGCGAGATTTAGGTGGAATAATTGTGCTCGATTTTATTGATATGGAAGAGCGCAAGAATCGCCAGCGTGTAATGCAAGCCTTAGAGGCAGAGTTAAAAGCTGATCGTTCACCATCAAAGATTCTTCAATTTAATGATTTTGGTCTGGTAGCAATAACTCGCAAGCGTGTACGTCAGAGTCTGGAACGAACACTTTGTACTCCTTGTCCTTACTGTCAAGGAGCAGGGCTGGTGAAATCACCTCAGACGATCTGCTACGAAATTCTTGCCGAAGCCAGACGTATCTCTGCCGACTCTGAATTGAATCCTGGTTCGGAAGTAATTTTACGAGTCAATCCAGAGATCGCCGAGGCATTGCGTGGCCCTGAGAGAAGGGTCTTTGGCGAAATTGAAGCCTACTTTGGCTGCACGGTTATGCTCAAAGGTGATGAATCAGTTCACCAAGAGCGTTATGACTTTGTAATACTTTGATGTAAATTCACGTATCAGGCAGAGCCGCATATCTTAAAACATGCTGCTCTGCTCTTTAGTATTACTTTGCTGATTGACTCGCCTTGAGAACTTCCAGATCTACGCCTACTGTGAGCACACCAATAGTCTTGCTTGTATCAATAACAGGTACAGATATATGCAATAGCACCCGTTTGGTGCTATTGTCATATTGGGGTTTATCTATATAAATCTGCCCCTTACCATCATTGAAAGACTTTATCCACTTATCCTCATTCCCTTGCCAATAGTCGGAGGTTTTATCGGTCATACAAACGATTGCGCCTTGGTTATCCATAACAAAGGATTCTAGGTAAGCAGGATTGGAGGCTTTTAACTCTTTTAATCGGGCTGCCGCTGAATTGTTCAAGAAGGTTTTTATACGCTCATCATTATCTGGATTCATCCAGATCTTATCGAGCGCCTTAATTTCAGCAAGCGTCTTTTTCTTGGCATTCTGTTCACGCACTGCTTTGATTAAGATAGGCTCTTTACCCCATTGTTCTATTTTACTAGCTTCTACTTTTACAATTTCATCAGTTTGAAATGGACTTGCCACTGCCAGTGTTACAACCAAGTTCAGCCCACAGAGTATCAACAATAGTCTGGTAAGCATATCTCACCTCCTCAACCCGCTATTAACATTTACTACTAGAATAGGAAAAGATCGCTGCCCATTGTAATGAGCAGAATGACGCTCAACATTGCATTGGTAGTAAAGAAGGCTGCATCTAAGCGCGATAGATCATTAACCTTTACTAGGCTGTGCTGACGCACCAGCAACATCGCCGCCAGCAGCACTCCAAGCGCACCTAGCCAAGCAAAGTGCGCAACCAGAAAGAGTATAACTAGTGTAATAAACATCAACAGGTGTAATAGGCGTGCAACCCAAAGAGCACGACTAATACCTAAACGTTGTGGGATTGAATATAGCCCAGCCTGACAATCAAACTGATAATCTTGGCAAGCATAAATAATATCAAAGCCTGCTGTCCATAACATTACTACTAACGAAAGCAGTAGCGGCGGCAAAGCAAATTCGCCACGTATCGCAATCCATGCTCCACTGGGCGCAATCGCTAAACACCAACCCAGTACCAGATGTGAAAGTGATGTAAAACGTTTGGTGTAGGAATAGCAGAGTACGGAAGCAAGCGCAACTGGGGCAAGCAGCAAAGTTAAATAGTTGAGCATAGCTGCAGAAAAGAGAAAGAGCATACTGGCAGCAACTGTAAATACCCAAACAAACCGTGTTGAGAGTAATCCAGCCGGCAGTGCACGCATACGTGTACGCGAATTGGCGGCATCATAGTCGCGATCAACCAACCGATTGAAAGCCATTGCGGCAGAACGTGCCCCTACCATACAGAGAGTGATCCAAAGAAGCTTCTCCCAAGGAGGCAATCCTCGCGCAGCTAGCAATGCACCCAATAAGGCAAACGGCAGCGCAAACAGTGTGTGTTCAATCTTAATCATCTCTAAGGTGATTTTTAGATTTCTCGCAACCGTCATATGATTTACCTCAACCGTGATATAGGCAATTATATGAAAAGGAAAGTATACAACAATGGATTATAAAAAGCTCCACGCCTGGGATGTCAATCCTACCACTGCAATTGAACTTCAACAACAATTGCGTAGGCAAGTGCAAGAGGAAAAATTAACCCAAGAAGTGCGGTTGGTGGCAGGTGCAGATATCTCTTTTGAAAAGTATTCTAATATTGTTTACGCTGCTTTTGTGGTACTTGATATAAATACAGTTACTGTGGTAGCACACGCCAGTGTAGTAACCGAAGCACAATTTCCTTACATACCTGGACTGCTCTCATTTCGTGAGGCACCACCACTATTAGCGGCTTGGGAGAAGCTCACTGTCGAGCCAGATGTAGTAATGTTTGATGGTCAAGGGATTGCACACCCACGCCGTTTAGGTGTTGCTTCACATATGGGGCTATTTTTAGATAAACCATCTATAGGCTGTGCTAAGACTATTCTCGTTGGTCGATACAAAGATCTAGCAGAAGAGGCTGGTAGCACTGCTGCGCTTATCGATCGTGGAGAAAAAATAGGAGTTGCATTACGCACAAAACGGAAAGTCAATCCTGTCTACATATCGGTAGGACATCGTATAGAGTTAGAGGACGCTATTGCTCTAACGATGCGAACTGTTAAAGGCTATCGTATTCCTGAACCTACTCGCCAAGCACACTTACTAGTGAATCAGTTACGTCGTGAAGCAGGAAGCAAGGAAGAAAAAGTAGAATAGGCGATAGGCAGATTACTTTCTGTCCATCGCCTACTGATAAAAGATTCGATCGTTTCAGTTTTACTTGACTACTGTGAATACACCCTTTGGCTCAATCGTCTGCCCAGAAACATGATCGGTAATACGGGTGACGACCTCATAATCGCCAGGCTCAAAATCCCTCAAAGAGAACATACGACCAAGCGTGATCTGCTGGCCATTGCCATCTAGATCTACTGTTGGTGATTTCCCATCCTCTTTTAGACGTGCAATCTCTTTGCCCTGCTTGCTGATTATATACTCGGCGGTCACAGAGGGTTTTAGTGAAGCCTGGTCTATCTGTACATTGTATGCCTGTACATAGATACCCAATGACTGATTCTGTTTGAAACGTTGTGAGACATTGGGACGAACCTTGTTAGCACCAAAGACAAACTGTCCTGCGGCTACTTGCCCTTTTAGAGATTCAACCTGATCAGCAATGATCAGTGTGCTTGATTGGAGTTTTTCTGAACCATACTGTGGCACTTCGAATCCCTGATGGACAATACCAGTATGTCCACTGACAATGTCTCTTACTACCACATCAACTTTGTAGCGACCTGGTTCGAGAATGACATTCTTCTGATAGACAGAGCTACGTTTGGCATCCAAAGCCAACTCATCCTCACGGCAACGTGTTTCTACAACATCCTCAAAGATACCAGCCTTGCGACCAGAAAGCGCGGTAATACGAGCATGAACATTGACGGTTGCCTGTGCAATACCACCAATGTTCTTGTATGAGAGATCGCCATGATCAAGCTGCAGGGTAAAGGAGGTGACCACAGAGGTATCGCTTACCCTTAAGAAATCGGTACGTACAGCAAATGGTAGGACATCAAACTGTACGGTTGGCTCGCTTACTCTTGCCTGTAGATCACTGAACTTAACCTTAGGAGCTTTTTGCAGATTGGCATAAAGTTGTAGTCTCTCAAATGGACTGTCCTGAATGCGGCGACCATAAGGTAAGCGATCACGGTTGCCAGGGTTGAATGCTACACGATCAGTTTTACTGGACAGACCGAGCGACTCAAAGTAGTTGAGACCTGCATTAGGTACATATAGAAGCGCGTCCTTCTCATCTGGACTACGCGCAATACGAAATTCTCCTGACATTGTAGGATCGACAAACTCAATCTCAACACCAGAACCGACACCCTCTAAATAGCGATAGAACCAGATCTCAAAAGGATAGGTAGAGGTGCTACCACCACCCTCATAAAATGGTCGCTCATAAGGGCCACCAGCCGGGTGTGACTCGATCTCATCAGGAGGTCCAAAGGTGATGTAAATAC
>JBFLVQ010000034.1:0-30757 GCA_040758525.1 Acidobacteriota bacterium | reverse complement strand
GCTGCATAAAGAGTCTATCGAGATATTTCGCAGCTTAAATAATGAAGACCTACAAAAGAAATGTATTACCCCTGCAGGCAGTCCTATTACACTGTGGAAATGGCTAAGAGCTATGATTGAGCATGAAATTCATCATCGCGGTCAAATATATTTATATCTTGGGCTGCTTGATATTGCCACCCCTCCTATTTATGGATTGACTTCGGAAGAGGTTAAAGAGAGAAGCAAACCTTAAATCTCTAGGTTAATTTTGCACGTTGATAGCTGGTGTGCGCGGCAATTGCTAAAGCACTAAATATGTAAGGGAACCAACTAAAGAGCAGTCCACCGGTGAGACTGCTAAGCACAAAGACACCAAACCCCATATCCAATCCGATCACAATTGCTAACAGTCGTCGATAACGCGCTGTAAAGATCTCTTTAGACAAGAGACATTGTTGTTCGAATAGTTCACGCTTGAGTCGCCATAGTAGTCGCCAACTCACCAATAGAAATGCAGAGAAAGCGAGAAAACCAAATAGTCCCAATTCGGCAAGCGCTTGAAAGAAAGTATTGTGTGCACTACGTGGCCGATAGATTGTTTCTAGTGTGGTAGATTCAGACCACCCTAGGATATAGCAGCCTGCTCCTACCCCCAGTAATGGATGCTCTTGAAACATCTCCAAACCAGCCTTCCAAGCCTGTAGACGACCAAGCGAGGAGTGATCTCTATCATATTCAGTAATCGTTTCTGTACGCTGCCAATAACTGATTGGTAGTATTGGTAAACAGCAGAACGCAAGCAGTAAAAGTAGTAAAAAGTTGCGTACACGCTGCTGGCTACGTAGTAGCGTCATTATCAAAATAAAGAGCAAGCAGAGAAATCCCATACGTGAGAAACTGAGAAAGATTGCCAATGTATAGAGACCCATACAACTAAGAGCAAGCAAGCGTGCTGACCAGCGCCGTGTCGAACTAGCTAGTGCTAATGCTAGTGGCATAAACATCGCCAATGTATAGGCGAGATCATTTGGATTGGCATAAACACCCACCCAAGCAGCACGAAAACCATCCACCAACCCTACACCCATTAGATAGTTCTTGATTGTGCCCAATGCTGGTATTAATCCGCTCAAACAGATTGTCCACACCACTATGCTCAAACGTCGTAGATCTGTGACTACGTTACTGATCAAAAGAAAGATTGCTGCTATTTTGAGAGCATCAAGCAGAGTGCTGAAAGCCTGGCCTGGCCAGAGTGCAGCTGGTACGGTAAGCGCGGCCAGCCCAATAAATAGACCTAGAAGATAGGTCTGCCCAGTCAATACCAACGACTCTCCACGCACCAACTTGCCTAGTATCGCTGCTGTCAGTGCTACGATAGCAATCAATTGTGCCGGTCCCACTTCCCCAATTGTAGGTATTGCATTCTGTATTGCTGTGCAAAGCAAGATCAGAAATAGCAAAAGAGATGGGAAGGCTATTCCTAATCGTTCCCGTGGCATCTCAACACGATCTACCTTATTGTAAGGAATAGTCAATGAATTGTTCATATTAAGCTACACTCGCTCTTGTCTGCCGCCGGTAAGCGGGATTAGCAAACAGTCCGCGTAATTGGCATTCTGCAACAATCTCAGAATAGCCGCCCAAGATACCTAAACAGGTCCGTTCCCAAAGTAGCTTACGCTTGAGTCTATATAGATCCTCACCTAGCGCATTTGGTCGATCCTCTATCGTACAGGCACTGCGAAAACCAGCAGCGCGCACTATTTCTGCCACTGCTGTGTCATAGCGCCCATCAGGGTAAGCGAAATGGTCGGCAGGTAATCCCAGAGCTTCTTCCAACTGTCGCTTGGAATCCAATATCTCAGCAGCCGCTTTATCGAGTGGCTCGCAAGTGAGTAGCGTATGGTTACAGGTATGTGCTCCTATGGTAATACCTGTGCCAGCCATTTCGTACAACATAGACCAGTTGAGTAACTGGAACTCGATAGGAAATTGTGCATTGGAGAGATTGAGTTCTGCTTTCATAGCATCGATCAGTCTACTTACTTCCACACTAGGCAATTCAAAGAGGATACGCATGGTGGCAAAACAACCCTCTACATTCCTTGAGAGAGTGTCTACAACTCTTGGTAGTAAGTATTTCAGATCCAGTTCACACAATAATCCTGTCAACGAATGCCCCTGACGCGCCATCTCGCATACTAGATAGTAGAGTTGATCATGTATCAATGGTTGGTCGTGCCCTATTAGCATAGTCGGCACAAAGATTGTGGCAGCCAGTCCATAACTACACAGCAATGGGAATGCATTCTCATAAAAATCACGATAGCCATCGTCAAATGTCAGCACTACACCATCTCGTAACAATGTTCGGCGTCCGCTTAGTACCTCAAGGGCATCATCAAGCGATAGGCATTCAAATTTTTTTCTTATTAGATCCAATTGCTTGCTTAAGGTCTCTACGGAGATGAGCAATGAAGGAATAGCTAGTTTACTGCTAATAGCAAAATCTTGTACCACGCGGTGATATCCCAAAATTATTACACGACCGCGACCAGCTATACCGGTCCGTTGCGCAACCAACTGATCGATCATACCACTGCCATAAGCGGCATAAGAAGCAGCAGCTTTCATTATATATCTTAGCTTGGTTTTGTAACGGCTACTGATCCAATGCACTACTCTTTATTCTCCTTATTGTCTAAGTTGATGAGTCTAGCTTTCAACTTACGCAACCAGCAGTAGAGCTTAGGTCTGAGACGTTGACGTGGATAGACAAGCAGCGAATGTGTATGTCGTACTGTCTGTGTCCAACGGAACTTATATTCTTCTGCGCCATGTAGAAAGTCATACATCATCAATCTATTCGCTAACGCTTGCTTGATTGTCTGACCAAGCAATACTGTACCTACGCTATAACGATTAAGCTCAGGATCAAAGCCAGATTGATAAAAGGAGAAGACACCTCCATATTCAAAACCATAGATACCAGCTACGGTACGATGATCTATTTCAAGCAGATATAGGCGTAACCAACCACATTGAAATAACCTTTCTGCTACTGTGTGGTGGAAAGCTTGTATATGTTGGCCGGTAAATCCATCTGAGCCACCTTGCAAACTCCATCGCCGCTGATGCAGTTCGAATATTTGATCTAGCCGTGGCTTGACATCTTGCAACCATTGACAACTTACTAGTTCCCCACCTAGATACTGAAACACCTGTTTAGTACACCTACGCAGGTTATAGCGCATATTGGCGCTTAGCATTGCTTGATAAGAATCCCAGCAATGATCAGCAAGTTGAATATAAGGACATATGTACTCGCGACCTGGTTGCCATTCCAATTCTCTGTTCTGCCCCAATAGTTCACATAATCGTTGATAAATCCGGCTATTATCCAATAGATCGGTGAGCCGTAATAGATCCCATTGATCGGCACAGCGCGTTAATTGATAACATACTAGATCACAGACTTCCTTTTCATACTCCGGCGTGGCAATTAGACTCAAGTAGTCTGATCCAACTGCACCAGTTCCCAACCATTGTAGACTACGCAATGGTAGTATTCCTCGTATACGTATTGTCTGATAGCAGAATGGAGCAATTCCTACTATCTCATCACCATATCGCACTAACATTATTGACAATTGTCGGCCTGCTCCGAAGTGTTGCCACCAGGTATAGAGCCATTCCCAGGTAAGAAATATTGTATCGGCGGTTGAGCGTTTTAGTAGACTATTCCACGGCTCACGCAATACGGCAAAGTCTGCCTCCCTCTCAATGGTGCTTATCTGCAACCTCTCTTTGGCTCTCTGCGGCTTTACCATTATGCTTTCTCCACAGAGTTAAGATAGTTTCTGGTATTGGTATTATTCTCTTTACGTAATAAGTGACCAATTAACGCCAACAGATACCAACCTATTTGCAGAACAAGTAAGACCAGATATACTCCACTGGTCAAAACAAGATTTGTAGTAAATAACAGTAATAGACAGAATGGTACCAACAAACGACAGATCTTATGTGAAAAAAATTGCCAGAAGATAGGATTGGTCCAGGGTTTCCATAGCCGCGGCTCAACTACCAGTAGTTGATAATTTCCATAGAGTGTACGCACTTTACGCACAAACTCTGCTTCTGCATTAGCTGCTAGATAATCATAAGCATGTGCACTAGTGTCAAAGACTATACGATAACCAGCCAGCACTACCCGCATTGGTATTAGCAGATCATCCAACACCAGTCCATCCGGTATCGGCGCGAGTAGATTGCGTCGTACTGCATAGAGTGCGCCCGTAGCACCACAACTAGAGTGTATCTGGGCTTCCATCTGACGTAGCCATCTCTCATAACGCCAATAGAGGTCTACGCCTCCCATTTGTGGTCGTTGTCGCTCATCAATAAAGATCAATTCACCACTCACTGCACCTACATTGGGATCGGCAAAATTGGCAACCAGATTACGTGCGGCATCAACTGCTAGACGCTGTCGTGCATCGGTGAAGATGACAATCTCACCCTTTGCAGTTGCTATACCAACATTGAGTGCTGTCGCTTTACCATTGTGTATGCGCAAACAGATAAGTGTAAGATTAGGATAATGTAAAAGTAGTCTCTTGACGATCGTCTCAGTTTCATCTGTTGAACCATCTGAAACTACAATCACTTCAATCAGTGAGGCGGGATAGTCGAGTGTAAAGCAACTTGCCAGCTTGTCGGTAATCTCGTTTGCAGCATTATATGCTGCAATTACAATTGAGATCGTCGGTGTTATTGGTTTACGTTGGTAGCGATGTGGCAACCACCCTGCCAATATCATAATAAGTAGTGGATAAGCAACATAGGTGTAGACTACCACCAACGCTGCACTCCAAAAGACTATTTTCGCCACCAAATACCAGTTCATAATCGTATAATCTTAGTTGAATCAATATTGCCCATAGCATTACGTGTATCAATGATTAACGGAGCGTATGTGGCAATATTTGAGTAGTTGAATGCGCTATGATCAGTAATAACAGCTACACAATCACTTCGACGTAGCAGGTCCGCAGTTGGTTCGATCGAGCGTAGTGTTACTTCACCTATCTGTAATGTTGGCACATAAGGATCGGAATAAGAGACTATGGTCCCTTTGTTAATAAGTAGGCGCA
Source organism: Acidobacteriota bacterium (assembly GCA_040758525.1). Taxonomy (GTDB): domain Bacteria; phylum Acidobacteriota; class Blastocatellia; order Chloracidobacteriales; family JADJPF01; genus JBFLVQ01. The sequence continues at coordinate 25,616 of JBFLVQ010000034.1, read as the reverse complement.
TAACCTCCAATGCTGGTGATTCACGCACATCGCCTATATCACGTTTGTAGGCTACCCCTAATATATGTACACGAGCATTGCGTAGACATTTTTGATGATCATTCAATCCATTGGCAATAAGGCTTACTACAAAGACAGGCATCTGAGCATTAATCTGGCCGGCTAAGTCGATAAAGCGTGGCTCGAACCCATGCATACGTGCTTTCCAGGAGAGATAGAATGGGTCAAGGGGAATACAATGGCCACCCACTCCAGGACCAGGATAGAAGGGCATAAAACCAAAAGGCTTAGTAGCGGCTACCTGGATCACCTCCCATACATTCAGTCCCAGCTTGTGACACATCAATGCAATCTCGTTCACTAATCCGATATTTACACTACGAAAAGTGTTCTCAAGTAACTTCACCATCTCAGCAACTGCAGGTGAAGAGACGGTTTCAACCCTCTCTACTGCCTGACGGTAGAGTGAAGCTGCTAATTCTGTGCAACGTGGTGTCACACCACCTACTACCTTAGGAATGTTATGTGTGTTGTAAGTTGAATTACCTGGATCTATACGTTCAGGTGAGAAGGCAAGAAAGAAATCTTCACCAACTTTAAAACCTTTTTCAGAAAAGATTGGCAATAAGATCTCCTCAGTGGTACCAGGATAGGTGGTGCTTTCCAGGATCACCAGTTGACCACGTCGTAGATATTTTTTGATCTGATCGACTGCCGCTATGATATAAGATAGATCTGGATCTTTACTCTTGCGTAGTGGTGTAGGCACACAGATATTTATTGTATCCAGTTCGCTAATACGTGCAAAATCAGTAGTAGCTTGCAGTCTTTTTTCTAGCAGTAATGGCTTGATCTGATCATCGCTGATATCCTGTATGTAAGAGGTGCCCTGGTTAAGTTGTTCAATACGTCTAGCATCAATATCGAATCCGATCACAGAGAAGCCTGCACGGGCAAACTCTGCTGCTTCGGGCAGACCGACATAACCAAGACCTATAACACCTAGCGATGCTTTACGCGCTAATATGCGACCCAGCAGACTATAATAGATCTGCGCATGTTGATCTGTCGTTCCCTCTACTGACTCAAGCATGTTACTTCCCTTCTCTGTTCTTTGTCGTTCATTCTACTGTTACACTTTTAGCTAAGTTGCGTGGCTGATCTACATCACAACCCTTTAACACGGCAGTGTGATAAGCGAGTAACTGTAGCGGTACCACTTGTAGTATTGGTGCCAGCAATGTATGTGTATGTGGCAATACTATGGTATGTGTCACACCTGCTGGAATATCGTTCGCTTCGACGATCGCGATCACCTCTCCAGCACGCGCACGCACCTCTGAAATGTTGCTGCAGACCTTCTCATAGACATGATTATGCGGCGCTAACACAATTACCGGTACACCCTTCTCGACTAATGCAATTGGCCCATGCTTCATCTCACCGGCAGCATATCCTTGTGCATTGATGTAAGCGATCTCCTTAAGTTTGAGCGCTCCTTCAAGTGCCACAGGATAGTTGATCCAACGGCCTAGGTAGAGAAAAGTAGCAACTTCCTTGTACTTGTGCGCTAGTATTGCTATTTCTGCCTCACAAGCCAGCGCATGCTCTAGATCACTTGGTAACCGCTTGAGTGCGGTTACTAACTCTGCCTCTTCAGTTGTACTTATATGACCACGCAGTTTGCCACAATGTAGGGCAAATAGGCAGAGTGCAGCAAGTTGTGCAGTAAAAGCTTTTGTAGAAGCAACTCCGATCTCAGGACCAGCTTTTGTGTAGATGCAGTCATCAGATAGGCGTGTAACGCTTGAACCAATAACATTACAGATGCCTAGCACTGCACAGCCACGTCTACGTGCTTCTTTAACAGCAGCAATTGTGTCGGCTGTCTCACCCGACTGACTTATTGGCAGAACCAATGTTCGCTCATTACAAATAATCTTACGATAGCGATACTCTGAGGCTAATTCTACTTCCACAGGTATATTAGCGAGTGCTTCAATCAAGTATTTGCCTACCAGTCCTGCATGATAAGAAGTACCGCAGGCCACGATCTGTATTGTGTTGATCTTTGCTATATCTATATGTGTCAGCCCACTCAAATTTACTTCTGTACCTACTATACGATTTAGCATTGTTTCGCGTAGTGCAGCCGGTTGTTCATGAATCTCTTTGAGCATAAAGTGGTCATAACCACTCTTCTCTACCTGTCCTGCCGACCAGCTAATACGCTCAATCTGTTTCTTGACTGGCTTGCCTGTGCTTAGATTAGTAATTTCGACACCATCCGCACTCAACTCTACTAATTCATCATCTTCAATAAATATCTCGTCACGAGTATGTGGAAGAATTGCAGGAATATCCGAAGCAATCAGATATTCACCCTTACCTAGCCCTACTACCAGCGGGCTGAAGCGACGTGCCGCGATAATACGCCCAGGCGCATATTTACTCACTACTGCAATGGCAAAACTCCCTTGCAGTTGCGCTACTGCCGCACATACAGCCCCCCTCAGGTCACCAACCAGATACTTCTCAATAAGGTGTACGATTGTCTCTGTATCGGTTTCAGATTGGAAACGATGGCCTTCTGCAATGAGACTTCGCTTCAGTTCCAGATAGTTCTCAATAATACCATTATGAACAACAGCGATCGTACCTTTGCAATCAGTATGTGGATGCGCATTTTCTGTCGAGGGCCGCCCATGTGTAGCCCAGCGAGTATGACCTATACCGTAATTGGTATAAAAACCGCGCTCACGTAACAAGTTTTCCAACCTACCTAGCTTGCCTTCAGATTTGTGAAATACCAACTCACCATTTACACCTACAGCAAGACCAGCCGAGTCATAGCCGCGATACTCTAACCGCTTCAATCCATCAAGTAGTACTGTGACTGCATCTCGTTTGCCTATATAGCCAACAATTCCACACATAATCTCTCCTTAACGTGCACCTCGTCCTAGCAGCACGGTCTTCACTGTATGAAAGATGATTGCCAAGTCTAGTAGGATTGACATGTTCTTGATGTAATAGAGATCGTACTCAAGTTTTTCACGAGCCTCCTCGATAGTTGCACCATAAGGGTATTTCACTTGTGCCCACCCCGTCAGACCAGGTTTGATCATATGACGCAGGGTGTAATAAGGAATAAGTGTCTGTAATTGATCAACAAAATAAGATCGTTCAGGACGTGGGCCAACAAAATTTAAGTCACCTTTGAGTACATTAATAAACTGGGGAAGTTCATCTAGACGGGTACGACGTATAAAGCGACCTACACGTGTCACACGAGGATCATCGGCCTGTGCCCAAACTGGTCCAGTGCCTGCTTCAGCATCAACATACATCGAGCGAAATTTTATCAACTTAAAGATACGCCCATATTTTCCTACCCGCTCTTGTTGGAAAAAGATCGGCCCGCGTGAATCCAATTTGATTGCAATCGCAATAAATAGTAGCAGTGGCATACTCAATACAAGTCCTACAAATGAGAAGATAATTGAGAAGACACGCTGGTAGACCAGAGTAAGCTTGGAGATACGAAAGCCAGATGAAAAGACTAAGTAGCTAGGGTTCAACTCCTCAACTGGTAGTTTGCCAGTGATGCGCTCGTAGAGCGAAGCCCCTTCTTCAATGATCACCCCACCTAACTTTAGGTTGAGCAGTGTTTCTACAGGCAGACGGCCACGCCGATCACGTAATGCAATAACAATATGTGTGATGCTATAGCGCGCAGCCATTGTATCTATGTTGTCAATTGTGCCTAGTACCTGGGAATCGACAAATAACTCATCTGCCTGCACAGTCTCTTCACCTAGGAAACCACATACCTTGATCCCTAATGTGGGTTGTGCCTGTATCTCCCTAGCCAGCGAAACGGCTAGTTCACCGGTGCCGACAATAAGCAGTAAGGAGCCTATACCAGGGATACGATTTATCACCTCGATCCAGACACGCCAACTGTAGAGTATTACCAATGCGATCACTGCGCTTAATGGCCATATACCTGGTATCACCATAAGGTTGGGAAATATAGAGTAGATGACACCGAGCAACAATGCTGCTACTAGTAGCGCGGTAGCAAGCTTACGCGCCAATTCAACCCCGCTGGCATGCACATTTAGATCATAAAGATCATAAAAATATAGACAGACTTGAAACACCAGAGCAGCAAATAATGCCTTGCCTACACTAAAATGTAGTTTGAAAATCCCATCGGCTATTCCCAGCTTGATCAATGCCGCAACAAATGTTGAGATCATCAAGGCGAGATTTTCACTTAGTAACAAGAAGGTTGATCTGCCACCATACGAACCTGAGAACATTTCCCTTGCCTTACCCCATTACCTGGTATTGTCAATTTAGAAAGAGTTTCCATTATCCGTTCAACTCACTTGCTTGCTCGTCTGTCCGTAGCCATAGCTATAATTTGGCAACTCCTTCACACCATTGAGCACGGTGCCCAGCAGGGCTCGCTTGCCAAGCATTTTGAGTGAACGTTTTACTAGTGTAAGTGGCGTTAATCCTGCACGTACAACAAAGAGTACTCCATCAGACAACGAGGCCAATATATCAGCATCAGCAAGTGGCGCAGTAGGCGGCACATCCAGAATTACGAAGGAGTAGCGTTCACGCAGTTGTGCAATAAGCCATTTCATCTTCTCAGAGTCGAGTAGTGAGAGCGGATTATCAGGAATATGCCCCACTGGAATACATGCGAGTCGCCGATCTGTATCAATGATGATCGCATCAATATTGGTACGATCAGAGCGTAAAAAATCTGCTAGCCCAGTTGTATCACGTATACCAAAGGCGCGATGTACAGAAGGATTGCGCAGATCGCAATCAACTAGTATAGCGCCTGACTCGCTCTCAGCAGCGAGCGCGAGGGCAAGGTTAGTAGCGACAAACGTCTTTCCCTCTTGCATCACAGAACTGGTGACACAGACAGTCTGCATGCCCTGTTCGTGTCGTAGCACAGACAGTTTTGCACATAGGCCAGCAAACTGATCACGAGCCGGCGAAGATTGTCCTAGTACTACCAAGTTACCACGTTCTGGTAGTAAGGTAACCTGCAGGTGATTACTAGTTTTAGCGCGTATACGCGGTGTGCTAGGCGCCGGCACACTGGCTATTGATGTAGGCTCGACTTTCTCTACATTAGTGACTGAAGCAGTGGAACTATTTTCTACTGGCGGTGGTGTGTTGAAAGGCTTTAACGCAGATGCCTCACTCTCTTTCTCGGTAGATGGCTGAAAGAGTGTTTCCGCCTGCTCTTTCTTGGCTTTCTTGAGCGCAGCAAAAATTTTGCTCATAACTCTCCTTTCGCAAAACCCATCCTATTGCGCACACGTGCTATTTGCGCTAGCACTATGCTACGGGTAGAGCGCCATAACTTTTCGCACAGCCGCAACAAGTAACCTATACGGGCAAACCTGTATGGCAGCGCTTGAATCGATGCGAGCGGTATTGTCGGTGTGATTGGGGCAAGAGCAGGCGCAGTGGCCTGTGATAACTGACCAAGTTGTAGATCCTCTGCAACCTCACAAATTACCGATGATTCGATGATCGGTTGGTTGTAAACAAAACCTGTGAGTAGTGCATTGTCACAAAGATTATTGATAAGACGCGGTATACCACCACTAAGTTCATAAACCTTGTTGATGGCTGATTCACTAAATGGTAATTCGCCTTGTCTGCCGGCAATGGCAAGACGCGCACGTATATAGTCGTGTGTCTGCTCATAGGTGAGAGGCTTAAGTCGGTGACGTAGTGCAATACGTTGTTTGATCTGACGTAATGAAGGATGATCGAGTTTAGTAGCAAGTTCTGGTTGACCTGCTAATACGATCTGCAGCAGCTTATCACGTGTTGTCTCAAGGTTGGTGAGCATACGTAACTCTTCCAACACATCGAAGTTGAGATTTTGTGCCTCATCAACGATCAATACAGTGATCTGGTTGCGGCGATAACGCTCAATTAGTAGGTTATTGAGCTGTAATAAGAACTGACTCTTTGAACCTACATTGCACTCCAGACCAAAGTCGGCAGCTACATATTCGAATAGATCTCTTGTTGTCATCGCCGGATTGAAGATATAGGCGGAGAGAATATTTTGATCATTAAGAGCATCTAGCAGCTTGTTGAGTAGTAGTGTCTTGCCTGTGCCAACCTCGCCAATCAAAACCATAAAACCCTTACGCTCAGTAATACCGTAGAAGAGTTGCGCCAGTGCCTCCTGATGTCTAGGGGTAAAAAAGAGGTACTTGGGATCCGGGGTAAGGCTAAATGGGTTCTCTGTCAATCCATAGAATTCTTGATACATGCATCCTCACTTCTTCTCTTCGGTTACTGTGCGATATTGCCGGCTTCCCGCACCATTGGGATAGTAGCAAGCACATCTAGACCAATCGCCATCTCTAGCTCCTTCTCTGTGCGCAGAGTCTCATCAACAAATTCACGATAGAAGGCAAAGCCTAAACCGGCTGCTAATCCTAAGCAGAGCCCTATTAGGACAACCAGCGGACGATTAGGTTTATAAGGTTTTTCTGGCTGCTTAGCAGGATCTAGCACATGAAAGAGCATCGCTTTCTGTTTACTTTCCAAGTCCTGCGCCATCTGTGAAGAGAGCTTCTCGTTGTAGAGAGCAGTATAATTTTCCTTGGCTACATTATAGTCGCGCGTCAAGACAGTAAGTTGTTGATCTAGTGCAGGAGAAAGTTCTACACGGGCTCGATAGGAGTTCATTTGATCCTGCAAGCGGGCCTGATCACTATTGCGTTGTTGTATCTCAGCCCGTATTGAGCGTAATTGGCTGTTTAGCTGGGCAACGGTGGCAAAGACTTCTGGAGCAATATCGACGCTTGTACTGTCTGGTGTAGTAGATGTATTAGAAGTCTTTGATGTAGAGGCTGCTGACTCGTTGGCACGTTTACGCTCTAACTCTGTAATCTGTATATTGGCGCGCACTACATCAGGATGATGATCAGTGTACTTGCTGCGCAGTTCTGCCAAATGCCCTTTCAGTTCATCAAGCTGGCGCTCAATGGCAGTAGGAGCGCGCAAGATCGGTGGTTCACTAGAGCGTGTGCGCACAGGCGATGGCGCAGCGCGATATTGTGCTAGCATTGTCTCTATGTAGAGGCGTTGCTGCTCAGCACGATTAATCGCATCATTATTTGCCATTAGCTGTGCATTCAATTGTTCCAGCATCTTTAGATTAGCATCGCGCTGTTCTGGCAGTTCGCTGAGATTACTCTCCTTGAACTCTTGTACACGCTGCTCTTGTTCATCAAGTTTAGTCTTCGCCTGTGCCAGTTGCTCATCAAGGAAGCGTGATCGGTCACCCAGCATACGTTCACGCGCAGTAGTATTCTCTTCAATAAAGAGCGAGGCCAGCCGATTCGCTACTTCTGTGGCAACGCGCGGATCATAATGCTGATATGTGATCTTAAAGGAACTCACATTGGATGTAGTCTGATCTGGACGCATTACTTCAAGCTTGATATCTTCTCGCATACTACCTACACGCTCTTCCATAGCAGCTTGTCCATATAGACCATATTGACTGATGATCTGCTCTAGACGGCTGCGGCTAAGGATCTGCTGCGAGAGTGTATTAAGGCGGTCGCGCTCCACTGATATTGTTACCGAAGGTCTCCCGCCGGTATTCTCCACCGACTGTTGTGGCTCAACAAGAATCACGGTTTCCGACAGATAGACATTTGGTAAGATCAATGCAAACACAATAGCAGCAGTAGTAATGACCGTTGCTGGCAAGACAATGGAGTACCTGCGGCGACGTAGCGCTTGCAGTATGTAATCAAGTGTGATCTCTCTATTGACCACGATTAATCACCTCCTCGCGCACAGGCGCGATCATTTATGGTCATCGACGCGTAGACCGCAATCGCGGCAGTTGTGTCGAGACCCGTGTATCAAAACTGATTCCCGCAGAGAAAAGATTGCGTTTTACACTGCTTAATGCATCTCCAAACTGGCGGGCGTGCGAATAGTCAAAGAAGATCGCTACATGTTCAGCGATTGGATAACTCAAGGTGCTCTCAAAGACTACTTCTTTATTGACAAGACCTGAGCCAGTAGCAAATGGAATGGATAGACTCTCAAGAGCACGCGCACGTGTGTAGCCAAGCCCAAACTCTGTCTGCAGCTTGTTACGAAAGATATGTGCAAATGAGCCGAAGAGGGTCTGGTTGCGCGTCGCAGTAGCTAGTCCGCCGCCCGTGCCTACACCAGCACGATACCTGAGTGCCAGCGCAGTGAAGTGTGATGGGCTATAGGCAAGCTCTGCCAGCGCGGCCCAAGAGAGACTATTATTTTCTCGTCCATTTACTAGTTGTGGACCAGCGCCTAGGCGCAGGCGTAACTTAGCTGAAGATCTATATGAAAAACTGGGAATAAAAGAGTTGGTTAAGAAATTATTGTTGCTACTGAGATGGCTACTGAGATGGCTAAAGCGATAGGTCAACTCATAACTGTATCGACGATTTGCCTCATGTTCATAACCAATTTCTAATGCTTGCTCATTGCTATCAACAAGTCTTGGTTCAGCGAAGCGTGATAATGTGTAACTATAGGCTGCACGTAAGCGTGTGCGCCGATCTAATAAGCGAGTAAAGCCTGCGCTAAGATCATTGACAGTAGTATTATTCTGCTTAAGCACACTAAGCGCTGCACCAGTACCGCCTAGTGCTAAAGCGCCAAAGCGAGCTGGACCAGGTTGACGCAAGAAATGGTTGCTGACAAAAATTGTGGTTCGCTTCGACAGATCATATTCCGCGGTGGTAAAAAGAGAATGGAAAGTAGTATTAAATTCTGAGAAGCGGCGATAGATCTCAGCACCACCACGATAATCGACGTGCAATAGGCTACGCGACCGTATACGCTGTGCACCAAAACCAAACTCAGGCACAGCTACTGTGTCACTAAGCCGATCGGCTTCATCAAGCAACACATTATCATCATAACGTTGCGCATATTGAACAAGAAAGTAGTAAGGCCGTTCTGGCCGACTACGGCGGCGCCCTATATCACTATCGATTCCCCCCGCAGTGGGGGAGACGGCGGTCAACGCATCCGATTCTATGTTGTTATCAATCTCAGAATCGGGCGGTTCAACCGGCACACCCGTCGTGCCATCGATGGTTGTTGCTGTTGTTGCACGAGCTGGCACGCTCGCCTGCGGCGACTGCGCGCGCACCGCTAATCCAGCAGCGCCTAGCACTATCAGCGCGAGCAGGACAGCAGACCACCGTCTCAAATGTATAAGAGTTCTTTTTTCAGCCATAGCTAGCCTCATATACAAATTACCAAGCTGGGCAATGTAGCAAATGTTTAAGGTACGACAACAATGTCACCAGGCTTGAGTTCAATATTCTGTTCTAGGTTTTTGCCCTTAAGAAACTCGCGATAGTTAAACTTATACTTGATTGTCTTGCCATTCTCTTGGCGCATTACACTCACCTTATCAGTAGCAGCAAAATCGCGGAATCCGCCTGCCATTGAGATAAGATGGAGCAGATTAGTCGGACCATTTAGTAGATATGCGCCTGGACGTCCTACTTCACCTATGATTGCTGCCTTGCGCGAACGCGCAGATTGCACAATTACTGTCACGGTTGGCTCAGCAATATACTGTTTAAGACCAGTGCGGATCTGCTCTTTTAGCTCTAGCGTAGTGTGACCACTTGCTACCAGATCATTGAGTAATGGCAAGGAGATTTTACCATCTGGTCGTACTGCCAAAGTTTGTGTCAACTCAGGCTCCTTCCATACAAAGACAGTGAGCACATCCTCTGGACCAATTACATAATCATTGTCATCAATGGGACCTGCCGCTGTGCCATAGACACCATTGACGTTTACATTCGCGTTTGCCTTCGTGTCTGTCGGCGTGCCTTGAGCAAATACAGTTATTGACAGACAGATGGATGTAAACAGACAAAGTAAGAATCGCTTCATAGGTAGGCTCCTTCGCGTGTTGATCAAATCAAGCTTGCGGCAGCCTAGACACGATAGCGCCGCGTTTAATTGCGCATTAGCTAGAGCAATTTTTCTGCCAAAGCAGAGCACTATCTTGTAAAAGCCTCACAAGAATTGCTAAAATTAAGCCAAGGTATGATTAGCGGAGTAGTTAAGAAGTGATTAGCTATTATTGCGACAAGTTTCGAGCAACACTGCCAATTCAAAAATAAGTAACAGCAAGGCAAATATGAGTATTTTGCTTCCCATCTCTGTGGTCTTCTGTTTTCTTTGTAATTAGTTGCACATATGATCCAGAAGGGCAGATATTGACTTGGCAACAACCTAACAGACCCCTGCCAGATGACTTGACTTATGGTAAATTTGCAGTGAAAGTGAGTGATAAAATGTCCCGTCGGCAAATCGGTGCAGGGTTGGCGTGCAGACTGCCTTCGCTTAATTGAGATGATGATATCTGAATGAATCCTAAAGCAAAGCTACGACTTGTCCTCGCTTGATATCAATCTTGATATTAATGTAGAATGGCCGCCGTAAGCTGACCATGCATGACGATGAAAATATTCCCAAAACAAACCCTGATGAAACAGAAGCGTTGATCAAGCGCGTTGAAGGTTATCAATTACCAAACGATGACAAAGACTTGATCATGCGGCTAGGCAGAAGAAAGATGAGCTGTTGATTATCGATGAGAGATGGTATGTTGGTGCTTGGCTTTCAAGTCCTATGGATTACTCGGCGCGCTGTACATGCGAAAAGGTCGCCAGGTATTGTTACCCGCTCCCCCAAGGGCCACGTTCTTTAAAAATCTCGCCATGAGCTGGCGTCAACTTTGGAGGCTTCCCATGCGTACTCTGCGAGTTTTGTTCCTGTGTATTGCACTACTTGGTGGGTGCGAGCGCTCTGCTGAGCGCCCCCCCGCGACCTCGACCGACCAGCCGCAGGCGGGACAGACGGCGAAGCCGGTGTCCACCCCTGTCACTACCGCGTCGTCACCTATGCCCCCACCGTCACTTGCTCCAGCCCAAGGACAGGAGATCGGGCTCGTGTTCGATACCTTCCTGAGCCCGCACCAGGAGTCCAACGAGGAGGAGAATACGCCCTCGTCGGTGCCCCAACAATTCCGCTCGACTACAACCTCGCTGACTCGCGACCAGCGCGAGGCGGCGGGTCATCGCGGCCACGGGCAGATCCGCTTCAGCAAGGACCTCAGTCGGGCCTACGTCGACGTGCGGATCGAGGGTATTGATGCTAGCACTATCAATATGTTTCACATTCACTGCGGCAAGCCCGGCATCCTCGGCCCGATCCTCGTCGACTTTGCGCTAGTCACGGACCTCCAGAAGGACTTCTCGGACGGCCTGCTCTCTGTTGAGCTGAAGAACGAGCACATCGCCAAGACCGCCAAGCAGGGCGAAGGTGTGCAAGGCGCCTTCACGATGGGGTGTGTCATCCAGAGCCCGTCGTTAGAATCTCTCAAGCCCGCCAAGGTTTTGACGATCGCGGGCATGGCACAACTCGCCCAAGAGTGCGAGCTTTACTTCAACCTACACACGACGGGGCAGACCTATTATGGAGACATCCGCGGGCAGATCTACCCCACCGAGAACACAACCCAGCAAGCGCCTGCGGGCAAGAAAGCGCCCTGAAGCATGAGCCAAAGAAGAGCGCGATCTTGTGAGCGCGAAGGAGTGTCAATTCCAAGAGTTCGTGCGACTGGAGCCCATAAGTTCTGAGCAAGCCGCGCTGGATCGGTGAAGGCAGCAAAGTTCTGGATTGCTTGTGCCGTCCTGTGGCGATGGTTTGTATTGTGACAAGCCTTGAGCAATCTGGCCAACTCAAAAATAAGTAACACTAAGAAACTATCTCAAAAGCTCTGCAAGGGCGAGATAGTCTCTAAGGCAAATACTCATATTGGGCTGCCTGTCTCTACGGTCTTCTGTATTATCTGTGATAGCAAAGAACCCGCGCCCAACTACCCTTTTCAAAGCCAGTAGATAGACAGGTTTACTCTTTGGCTTCAGTCTTTGTTTTGACTTGCATTGGATAACTAGCAGGCTTATCCTTGAGCCAATTACAGGCAAAGGTAGACAGATAGCCAGATAATGGTGTTCTCGATTGGTACGTTAAAATTAAGGAATTGATTACCAGTATGAGCTTAGTTATTAAACCATGAGTGAATAAGCCTGCCTAATCAATGGAGCAATAAATCTGGTACTTTTCCTACAAAAATGTTCCCAATCAGAATACAAAATCAACTTAAATCCGTTATTAGATATAATTAGATATATTAGGAAGCAATATCACTACAGGAGAAAAACAGTAGGGCTAGTAAGATTACTGTAGAGTAGCTGTCAAAATGAGTTTAAACACCAATGCACGGCTAGAATTGATCAAAAAATTGAATGCGCTAGCAGGACCGTTATTTAACTCCCTCATCAGCGTAATCAATCCGATATCAGGAGTAATATCTCACAGTGAGGCACAAGCAACCCGTGTCAGTCAGCTAATCAGTTGGGCGGAAGGACCAGGCGGTTGTGGATTAGAGGAAATAGCCTCTCTACTGGAGCAGATCATAAACCCGGTAGTCTCTTTGAAGGAAAAAGGTACACAATCAGAGGGGCTAGTTACTGTACCTGATATCAAAACATTATCTGAAGGATCTAACACTCTTTCTGCTGAAATAGAGCAGACATTCAATAAAATCGATGCTCATCGTCGATTACTCTCAGAACAGTTGGAGCAGGCTTATCAGGATAGGGAAGAGCTAGTTATATCAGGATCGGACACTAGTAAAATAGACCAACAAATTCTTGAGCTACGACGTCAATTGCGAAATGGTCCATTGCTGTCTGCGGGAGAGTTTCTAGGCAATGGAAGGTATCGGTTGTTAGAGCAGATCGGGAAAGGAGGATTTGCCACTATATGGAAAGCATACGATAAGAAAGATAAGCAACTAGTGGCGATAAAAATATTGCATGGACAATGGGCAGAAGATCAATCCAATAAAACAAGGTTTAGTAGAGGTGCTAGAAAGATGGCTGAGCTTAGTCATCGCGGCATTGTGAGGGTAATACAAGAATACAGTCAAGAGGATGGATTTCATTATTTTGTTATGGAATACCTGGCAGGAGGAGATTTAAGACAAGCAGTAATTAGCAAGCGACTTAAAGTAGATGAGATTCTAACCGCGATATGTCAGGCAGGAGAAGCCTTACAGTATGCCCATGATAAAGGATTAATACATAGAGATGTAAAACCAGAAAACATCCTGATAGCAGCAGATAATAGTATCAGACTAACAGACTTTGACCTAGTGCATGCAAATGATACTACTGGAGGGACAAAAACTAACGCGATGGGAACATTCATATACGCTGCCCCCGAAGTAATGGAGTCCGGTAAGTCTGCGACAACAAAATCAGATATATATTCACTGGGAATGACAACAATAATGGGGTTATATGGTCAGAAATTACCGTGGCAAGAAGTAAAGAATAAAGCAGCATTCATAAATAGGCTTGAATGTTCTGAGAAAATGAAAGCAACATTAAAAAAGGCAACCGCAGACGAACCAGAAGATCGGTTTAACAGGGTTGAGGAATTTTGTGATGAACTGAAAGAAGGTACAGGGCACGAACCATTATCTGCTACATCAGCGGTGATAGATTTGGTTTCTAAAGTTAGTGAGTCCAACTTAGAGAGAGATACTTCTGATGTTGTGACAGTAGATATGGAGAGGAGAATAACCGCACGCAAGCAGGGTAAGGCAGCCTATCTTAGTGAAGAATTGGGCGAGAGAAAAACGTCAGTAATAGGGCTGCCTGAACAAGGGCAACTAGTTGATGTACGTCAGCGCCGCTTTGTCGTTACAGAGGTTCGGAAAACTTCACTGCCGGCTAACCCAATGTTAGCCGGGAACTCTACATCTCAGCATCTAGTTAGCCTGTCATCTGTTGAGGATGATGCTTTGGGAGAGGAACTACAGGTTATTTGGGAGCTTGAGCCAGGTGCTTGCGCCTATGAAAAGATGGAATTGCCTACTCCCATAGGTTTTGATGAACCAGCACGCTTAGACGCTTTTCTTGATGCAGTCAGATGGGGAGCCTCTTCCTCGGCTGATGTAAGAAATATTCAGTCACCTTTTCGCAGTGGTATCGACATAGAAGATTATCAACTTGATCCGGTTGTGCGAGCCATCCAAATGCCGCGCGTCAATCTATTGATTGCTGACGATGTAGGTTTGGGAAAGACTATCGAAGCAGGTCTAGTGGCTCAAGAACTGATCTTGCGCCATCGCGCCCGGCATATTTTGATAGTTTGCCCATCATCTCTACAAATCCAGTGGCAAGAACAGATGCGGGACAAATTCGGTCTCGATTTCCGTATCGTTGATAGCTCTATGATGAAAGAGTTGCGTAGACGACGCGGCATCCATGTAAACCCTTGGACGCATTTTCCTAGACTCATTACCTCAATCGATTTTATTAAGCGCGAGCGCCCTTTAAGGCTATTTCGAGAAGTATTGCCATCAGAGGGAGAATTGCTCTATCCACGCCGCTTTGATCTCTTGATTGTAGACGAATGCCATAATGTGGCACCGGCAGGTGGCGGTAATTATGCGATTGATTCACTGCGAACCGCAGCAATACGAATGCTGGCACCGCATTTTGAACATAAGCTCTTCTTGACAGCAACTCCACATAATGGTTATCCAGAAAGCTTCACCGCATTATTGGAGTTGCTCGATTCACAAAGATTTGCTCGTGGTGTTCCACCAGATCGCAACCAGCTTCAAACCGTTATGGTCCGGCGATTAAAGCGAGAGTTGCAAGATTGGGATGGCTCACCGAGATTTCCTGAAAGGAAGTTGGCGGCTATCTCTGTTGTTTATACCGATGAAGAACGGCGCGCCCACGCTGCTTTGAAAAAATATACCGAATGTCGCACAAAGGATCTGGAAGATCAGACAGAACGCTATGCCACCGAGTTTGTTTTGAAGCTACTTAAAAAGCGACTCTTCTCTTCACCTAGAGCATTTGCCAATACATTAGCGCAACATGAACACTCGCTAAAGACTGCCCAACGGCGCAGTTCATCGGTTTATCACAAGCCAACAATCGGGATATTGCGCCGACAACTTGAACAGATTGAAGAAGAATTTGCCGATGATGAGGCTTATGATCTCGCCACCGAAGATGTAATTGCTGCAACAGCACCGCTGTTTCGAGAATTGACTGCGGAAGAAGAAGGACTGCTGAAGGAGATGCAGGAATGGGCGGAAAAAGCCTCTGCACGACCAGACTCCAAAGCAAAAGAGTTGCTCAATTGGCTCTATACTTATATCAAACCTAACAAACAATGGTCTAATGAGCGGGTGCTCATCTTTACTGAATATCGCGCCACGCAAAAATGGTTACTTCAGTTGCTTGTCAATGAAGGCTTTGCTGAAACGGAACGGTTAATGACGCTCTATGGTGGAATGGATGCCAAAGAGCGAGAGAAAGTAAAAGCCGCATTTCAAGCAGGCCCCGACATCTCTAATGTTCGTATACTGTTGGCAACCGATGCTGCCTCTGAAGGTCTCGATCTGCAAAATCATTGCTCAAAGTTAATTCATTATGAGATTCCCTGGAATCCTAATCGTATGGAGCAACGCAATGGTCGTATAGATAGACATGGGCAGAAAGCAAAAGAAGTGCTTATCTATCATTTTATCGGAACAGGTTATAAGGAGACCGATCTGGTGGGAACACCGCCAGGCGAGTTGGATGGGGATTTAGAATTCTTAATGCGCGCCGCTTTGAAGGTCAACACGATACGAGAAGATCTGATGGGCAAAGTCGGCCAGGTGATTGCCGATCAAGTTGAAGAGGCAATGCTTGGTCGGCGTAGCCGCTTAGATACTGAAGCGACCGAGCGAGAATCTGAACCGGTCCGCCGTATGCTCAAGTTTGAACGTAAAGTAAAGGAACAGATCGAAAAGTTGAATGAACAGTTACAGGAGACGCGCAAGAATCTGCGATTGTCACCAGATAATACTCTTTCCGTGGTCAAAATCGGTTTAGAACTGGCAGGCCAGCCTACTCTTACAGAAGTTGAAGTGCCTGATCTAAATGGCAAAGCCTATTGTTTACCGCCAATGAAAGGCAGTTGGGGACTTTGCCTGGAAGGAATAGAGCATCCGCACACTCACGAGCCACGCTCTGTAGTCTTTGATCCAGAACTGTCAAAAGGTCGAGATGATGTTGTGCTTATTCACCTCAACCATCGATTAGTGCAGATGTGTTTACGGCTACTTCGTGCAGAGGTTTGGCAGCGAGCAGAGACCAAGAATCTCCACCGAGTCACGGCGCTTGTTGTTCTCGATTCTGCACTAGAGCTTCCCGCCGTGATTGTGTATGGTCGTCTGGTAGTGTTAGGCAGCGATCAACAGAGGCTTCATGAAGAAGTGATAACTGCAGGCGGAATCTTGAAAGAAGGCAGTTTCAGGCGATTGTCGCCTATGCAGATACAGAACGCTCTGGTGTCAACCTTACCTGAGCCTGTGCCTGAATCGCTCAAGAAAAGACTGGTTGAACGCTGGCCGACCTATCACGCTCAGCTTTTGCAGTCTTTACAAGTACGTGTTCAGGATAGCTCTGAACGTATTGAGAAAAAGCTTCAGGAGCGAGCCAATAAAGAGGTTGATGATGTCAGCAAGATTTTAATGGAGCTGCGCGAAAGTATCTTGAGAGAATTGAAAGAGTCAGAACAAGAGAATCAACAGATGAAGCTTTTTAGCGATATGGAGACAGAACAGTTTAAGCGTAACATTGCCAGTTTGAAAGCCCGCGTTGAACAGATTCCTCGCGAGATTGTGCAAGAGACTTCAGCAATTATAAGCAGATATGCCGACCCTACTGCACGATTGTTCCCATTAGCAATCACCTACTTGATACCGCAGAAGATCGCGCGAGGAAGGAAATAGCTATGTCTATTGCTCGTCATCATGCAGAGTGGCTCTCGCTGATAGAAGCCTCTGGCCCATTCATCAGTTTGAAAGTTCTGTTAGAGATATTTCCACAAGGGTTAGATGCACATGATCCTGACAATATGCGAAATCTCAAACTTGCCTTTGAAGAATGGCAGATTAGTCAGGAGAGCTTTACACCAAATATTGCCATCCATAATGCCTGGGTAAATTTCGTATTGCGGGAAACGTTAGGATTTTCTGATGAGGTTCTGCTCACTGGACAAAAGATTCCCGAAGGCATCAAAGCCAGCTTTCCAGAACATAATGAAACCGTGCGGCCAGATCGGATGTTAGTTAATCCTACCGACACAGCAGATGCGGGAAAACCTCGATTACTGATTCAGATATTACCCGGATCGCAAGATCTAGATAAACGGCTTGCTAATAGTCGCTGGAGTGCCAGCCCGGCAACAAGAATGATGGAGTTGCTTCACGCTACCAATGTACGTCTGGGGCTGATTACAAATGGACATCGATGGATGCTTGTCAATGCTCCCAGAGGCGAAACTACTGGCTTTATCTCCTGGTACACAAATTTGTGGCTCGAAGAAAATATTACTCTACGAGCCTTCCGCGGTCTGTTAGGCGTACAACGCTTCTTCGGTGTCGGTGAGAACAAAACATTAGAGAAGTTGTTGGAGTTAAGCGCCGAAGATCAAGAAGAAGTTACCAATACACTTGGTAAGCAGGTTCGTAAAGCTGTAGAAGTACTAGTACAAAAGTTTGATCGCATTGATAAAGACGGCTCTTTTGCAGCAGTCTTTAATACTAACGAGATTGGTGAAAAGCGACTTTATGAAGCAACACTTACGGTGATGATGCGGCTCGTCTTTCTCTTTTCTGCCGAAGAGCAAGGCTTGCTCTTGCTCGGCGATGCGCTCTATGACAACTATTATGCAGTATCGACTTTGAGAGCGCAGTTAAGAGAGAGCGCAGATGAGCATGGCGAAGAGGTTCTGGAGCGCAGATCTGATGCCTGGGCGCGGTTGCTAGCGACTTTTAGAGCTGTCCATAGCGGCGTTCGTCACGATAGCTTTCAACTTCCTGCTTATGGTGGACACCTCTTTGACCCAGATAAGTATCCCTTTCTTGAAGGACGTAAAGAGCAGACCTCTTGGAAAGAGACTTCGGCGAGACCTCTAGCGATAGATAATCGCACCGTCTTACATCTGCTCGAAGCATTACAGATTCTCCAAGTCAAGCTGCCTGGTGGTGGCAGTGAACCTCGCAGGCTCTCATTCCGTGCTCTTGATGTTGAGCAGATCGGCCATGTTTATGAAGGCTTGCTTGACCATACGGCAGTTAGAGCAACTGCGCCGGTGTTAGGATTGGAAGGCACGAAAGATAAAGAACCCGAAGTATTGCTGGAAAAACTTGAGCAGATGAAGGCTAAAGGTGAAGAGTCTTTGCTGGAATTTCTTAATGAAGAGACGGGGCGCTCAGTTTCTGCATTGAAAAAAGCGCTGGTAGCTGAGATACCTCCACAAGATACTCAACGTTTTCTAGTAGCCTGCGATCATGACCGCACTCTTTGGGAACGGGTAAAACCATTTGCCGGGATTGTGCGCAAAGACACGTTAGGCTATCCGGTTGTCATTAACACTGGCAGCGTTTATGTCACACAAGGTGAAGATCGACGCTCAACAGGAACGCATTACACACCACGCAGTCTAACTGAGCCGATCGTGCAATACACTCTTGAGCCACTTGTTTACAAAGGCCCAGCCGAAGGCAAACCGCGAGAAGAATGGAAGTTAAAATCTGCAGGAGAATTGTTGAAGCTTAAGATTTGTGATTTCGCAATGGGTTCAGGCGCGTTTTTAGTGCAGGCTTGTCGTTATATGGCAGAGCGACTTGTAGAGGCATGGGAAGAGGCCGAACGCGCACATCCAGGTCAAATCGTAGTGACACCAGAGGGTGATCTATCTAAAGCACGCACCGATGAATGCTTGGTGCCCAAAGATCCGGTAGAGCGAATCATTGTAGCAAAACGGATTGTTGCAGATCGATGTTTGTATGGTGTCGATAGGAACCCAATGGCGGTTGAAATGGCCAAGCTATCGCTATGGCTTGTCACAATGCAGAAGAGCAAGCCATTCACATTTCTGGATCATGCGCTCAGATGTGGCGATTCATTGTTAGGTGTGATAGATGCTAAACAGATTGAATATTTCAGTCTTCAGCCAGAAAAGAAGATACAAAGTGATGCTATCGAAGCCATTTGTAAACCATTAATAGAAGAGGCAATTGCTAAGCGCAAAGAGTTAGAAAACTTCATTGCTAATGATATTCATGATATCGAACGCAAAGAGCAACTCTTCTCAAAAGCCGAAGAAGCACTGGATAAAGTGCGATTCTTAGGCGATCTATTAATTGGTGAAGCATTAAAGCGCATCGGCAAGTCTGATGATATGGCTGCTTATGAATTGAGTGTTCTATCTGAAGAAGTGAACCATGCCCTTTCTGATAAGGTAGATCCATATCACAATATGCGAGTGCAAGCATTGCGTGATAAAGCTAAACGAATGTTAGGAAAGCACACGCCATTCCATTGGCTGTTAGAATTTCCTGAAGTTTTTTGGGGTAAAGAACGAAACGGATTTGATGCGATAATGAGTAACCCTCCATTCCTTGGCAGATCTAAAGTTTCTGGAAATCTAGGGGATGATTATCTGGGATACATTCTATGTTTACTTCCAAGTTCTAATGGAAATGCAGACCTATGTTCACATTTCTTAAGAAGATCTAGTCTTATACTAAACAACTATGGCTATATTGGGATGATAACAACTAACTCGATTTGTCAGGGTGAGACAAAAGATAGCGGCCTTGGTTTCTTAGTCAAGTATTCACACAAAATTATTCGTGCCATAAAATCTACAAAATGGCCTGGCTCAGCTAACGTATTCATAAGTCTTTTACATATTTGTAAAGGGTTATGGACAGGAGAATCTTACCTTGATGGTGAAAAAGTCTCTCTTATCTCACCATACCTAGATAGTGAAGTACTTGAGTTTACTCCTTACCGATTGGCACAAAATTGTAATTTAGTATATAGAGGTACTACGGTAGGTGGAGAGGGATTTATCCTTACTGATATAGAAAGAAAAGAGCTAATCAAGCAAGATCCGAAATCTAAAGAGATAATTAAACCATTTCTTACTGGACAAGACATTAATCAAGATCCAAAACAACAAACGAATCGCTATACAATAGATTTTGGAAGTTATAGCGAAGGCATCGCCAAACAATATGAAGCCTGCTGGAGTCGATTGTATAACACTGTGCGATTACAAAGAAAGGGAAATAAAATAAAACAACGCGAAGTATTATGGTGGCAGTATATAGGACGTCAAGAAGAGCTTTATGAAGCAGTAAAAGGACATACTCTCATACTTGCATGTAGTCAAGTATCTAAGTATTGGAGTGTTTCGTGGGTTCAAGCTAATCAGATATTTGCTGATAAAGTTGTGGTGTTTGATCTAACAAGCCAGGCCCATTTTGCTGTTTTAAATTCATGCTTTCATATTGAATGGGCTGAAAAAACTTCTTCACGCCTAAAAGAAGATCCAAACTATCTTCTCGCTAAAACCTTTGAAACTTTTCCATTCCCAAACGAATTACTAGGCATTGAAATAAGAGATAAACTATCTCATACTAAAACATTAATAAAAACACTAGAAAACCTTGGGGTAAGGTACCATGAAGGCCGTTGCCAAATCATGCTTTCTCGACAAGAAGGGTTAACTACAACCTATAATCGTTTCCACAACCCTTCCGAGACCTCATCCGACATCGCTAAACTCCGCCAACTCCACATTGAGATGGATCAAGCAGTCGCAGCAGCCTATGGATGGACAGATCTTGATCTAGGTCATGGCTTCCACGAAACTAAACAAGGAATACGCTATACGATCTGCGAACCGGCTCGGCGGGAAGTATTGGATCGGTTGCTACAACTTAATCATGAGCGCTATGCTGAAGAATGCAAAGCAGGATTGCACGACACTGGTAAGGCAAAGAAGAAAGGCACGGCGAGTAAGAGCAAAAAGGCAAAGGCAGAAATAAGTAAAGTGCAGGAGAGCCTGTTTTAGAATTTAATCAGGAGGAACTTCAATGGAAGTAATCAGACAAACTGCAACGATTCCCGCTACTCGAAATATTACTATTCAGTTGCCGGATACAGCAGCAATTAATGAAGAGGTTGAAATTATTATCCTTTTCAAATCAGCGCGAAAAAAAGGCTATGCTGAAAAAATAGCTGAGTTGCGAGAAGTTGCTAATGATCCTCTCTTCCAGGAAGATTTGCGCGAGATTGCAGAAGATTTTAGACGAGGTACAGGAAAGCCTGTTTTAGGAGGTAGATAGATTATGTCAACATTGACTAAACCACCGATACCTGATGAGATCGTTTACCCAGAGAGTGACGGCAAGCCTATCGCGGATAATACAGAACAATACAAATGGATAGTGATAATAAAAGAGAATTTGGATATGTTGCTTGAGAATGCATTTGTGGCGGCTGATCTATTTTGGTATCCAGTTCAAAGTGAGCCAAAGATTTCCCAAGCACCAGATGTCATGGTAGCAATAGGACGGCCTAAAGGTCGTCGCAGTTCTTATAAACAGTGGGAAGAAGATAATATTGCTCCACAAGTTGTTTTTGAAATCCTTTCACGTAGTAATAGCCCAATAGATATGTTCCGCAAAGAAAAGTTTTATGGGCGCTATGGGGTTCAAGAGTATTACATTTATGATCCAGATGAAAAAGCGTTGGTTGGTTACTTGCGAAAGGAAGGGGGTTTACAGCCAATCGATAATTTATCAGGATGGGTCAGCCCATTATTGAAAATACGCTTTGAGCAGCTAGATGGCGAGTTAGAAATCTTTCTGCCTGACGGTAATCGATTTGTTACTTTCTCAGACCTAACAGCTAGAGCCAAAGCGGCTGAGCAGCGAGCAAACAGGCTAGCTGAAAAACTTCGGGAGTTAGGGATTGATCCAGAGTCAATATGAATATTGAAGAGGCAATTTTAGAAATTGTTCGGACATTACCACCAGACAAGCAACAAGAAGTGCTGGATTCTGCGAATTTTCTTAAACAAAAAACCGAATTAAACAACCCATTAGAAAAACCTTCCCCTGTGCGGATGAGGTTTTGAGCCGCGAAGCGGCGCTAGATCTTTAGCGCAGGGCGTAAGCCCTGTGAGTAGAATGGTAGAGCAATAAAGCCGGGAAATGGCGACAGATTATTTAAATATCATCTATGACAATTCAATATATCACCCCGCTGGGGCTCTATGCTATTTATCGATCTACACCAGCGCTCACGCGCTGGCCTAAAGGTATAACGCCGCTGCGCGGCTAAAGATTATCCTCACACGCGCCGGTGCTAAAGGTATCTCGCCGCTTTGCGGCTAAAGACCTCATCCACACTGGTGGAATTTTTTCACCATAGCTTTTTGATAGATTAGTTAGTAAAAACAGAAGAATTGTTATGAACTTCAGATCAAAAGCATAATAGAAATTTCAACTGTCCTTCTCCATTATTAAAGAGTTTTGTTGGCAACCTCTGGGATCTGGGAGAACCTCCTGTATGAAAGTAATTAAACTACCGCCTGTCTTACCAGGTGATCTTGACCTGGCAGAAATAAACCGGCAATTACGAGAGCATACAGTCCAACTTGATTGGAGTGCAGTTGAATCTGTATCGGAAAAGTATCTGGCAATATTATTGCAAGGATTAAATGACCGCGATGATGCCGATGTATTAGGACTCGATGGAGAGATTGCTGATCTAATTGGCGGTAATATAGCTCAATTCTTTACTCAACAATCAGCCAGTCATCACAAAGAGAAACAAGCTCTGTCTGACAATGAGAAGGCGCTCAGTCCACAAGTTCGGTCAACCCCAACAACTCAAGATGCTGATAGCTCTTCAATGGATATTGATGCAGAGGCCGATCCAGTAGATATTAGTATCGTTGAAAAAACCTTGGCTCAACCAGTTGCTGCTAATCTACTGACTGTACCATCGCCATATGCTATTCGAGCTGAATTGGAAAAAGCTGTTTTGGATGACCTGCTCGGCCCCGCAGGTGGCGAGCATGAAGAGATAGACGAACAGAAAGTGAGTGATCGCTATCTGGTTGGTCTGCTTGCCCCACTATATCGCAAGCAACAGATTGAACAAGAGACTGATGAGGATCTCGCCGTTGCTGGCAAAGATAGTTCAGAAGATGGTCGAACAGATATCAGTATTGCTGCGGCAAAAACTATGATGCCATCTTCATTTGGCATGACCTTCTGTGTTAGCAATGCCGCCAAAGCCATTAAAATCCAGGCAGCTTGGGGTAAATATGATCGCGTTGAGAGCGAATACATAACTACTGAAAAGGGCAATCCCAAGACGGTTTGGCGAAGACAACCAATTATCGACACTTCGCCGCCAGTTCCATTGCAAGACGGCGCTATCGATAAATGGATTGTTGATGCTAATTTTCCAGATGTTTATGTGCAAGGATTGATTCGCAAACAGAATGACGAATGGATTGTATCGATCTTTCTTATCAATGGTCAGCGGGAACCGGATAAACTCTCTGATGCTGCTTGGCTCTTTCAGCCTGAACTGAGTGTAAAGTCGGCAGATCCAGATTTCCCTGATATATTTGTGCGCAGACCGCAATTGCTATCCACAGTCAAAACAGATTCTAGGCTTTACCTGGAAGAACAATCAATGAATATGCTCTACCGCAGCCAGGTAGAGTTTGCTATTGGTCATGGTGTTAGCGTTCATGCTGACACAGTTCCTAATACTACTGAAAGAGCTATCAGGATCTGCACCTCGGTTGTACCAACTTATGAAGTGCCCAAGGTCACACCGCCAACTTCAGATGAGATTCCAGATCTTGCTGGTTTGGTACTGGATATGAAAGAGTTGGCGGAAACTCCCATCGATCAACTTTCTGCTAAGTTGAAAGCGCTGACAGTTGCTTATCGAAGATGGATCGATGGGCAGAAAAGCCGAATTAAAGATCCCCAAGAAGGGCTTGCTAGTTTTCAAACAATTGCCGATGCCGCGATAAATAATTGCACCTACACACTAGAACGCATCAGCGAAGGTATGGCGCTACTTGATAAGGATGCCAAAGCAGCGCAAGCCTTCCAGTTTATGAACCGGGCGATGTGGCAACAGCGCATTCACTCGATCTTTTCTGAGAGAAAGCGGCGCGGAGAAGATATTGAGCTATCGACAGTTGATATTCCTCAAAATCGTACTTGGTTTCCATTCCAACTTGCCTTCATCTTGCTCAACCTGCCCAGCATTACCGATCTACATCACGAAGACCGCTGCCATGAAACCAATGCCATTGCCGATCTGCTATGGTTTCCTACCGGTGGCGGTAAGACAGAAGCCTATCTAGGTTTAACCGCTTACACGCTGGCGTTGCGCAGACTACAAGGAACAATTGCCGGACGCGTGGGCGAGTATGGTATAGCTGTGCTAATGCGATACACTTTGCGACTGCTTACACTTCAGCAGTTCCAACGCGCTACTGCACTAATCTGCGCTTGTGAATCGATACGCCGGGAAGCTATCCAGAATGGTGAGGCAAAATGGGGACAAGAACCATTTCGTATTGGTCTATGGGTTGGAAAAAAGACCACCCCTAATACCACACAACAGAGCGAAGAATTTAGTAAACAGGTGCGCGGATACTATCAGGCGGCAAGCGGCTCACCGCATCAATTGACTAATTGCCCCTGGTGCGGTACGAAAATAGATGAAGGCAAAAATATCAAAGTAGAGCCTTATTCTAGAGGGCCTGGACGCACATTAATCTACTGTGGTGATCCGTTTGGTCGATGTTTATTTGATGAAAAGAATTCATCCACGGAAGGATTGCCCATTGTGGTAGTAGACGAAGAGATTTATCGTCGTTTGCCATCGCTGTTAATTTCTACAGTAGACAAATTTGCGCAAATGCCCTGGAATGGCGCTACTCAAATGCTCTTTGGCCAGGTGGAGGCTTACTGTCAGCGACATGGCTTTAAATCTCCTGAAATCGAAGACTCCAGCCATCCTAGACGACAGGCTTTGTTGTCAACAAAACTGGCTTCTCATAACCCATTGCGCCCGCCTGATCTGATAATCCAGGATGAGTTGCATTTGATTAGCGGGCCGCTGGGAACACTTGTTGGTCTTTATGAAACTGCTGTTGATAAGCTGGCATCCTGGGAGGTTGATGGCAAGCAAGTGCGGCCAAAAGTTATTGCTTCGACGGCAACTATCCGTCAGGCCAAAGAACAAGTATATAACCTGTTTCTGCGAAAAGTGCAGGTCTTTCCCCCTCAATGTCTGGATGCCAACGATAACTTCTTTGCCCGGCAGCGAATACCCAGTGACAAAGATCCCGGACGACGTTATCTGGGAATATGCGCGCCTGGCCGCAGGCTGACAGCAGCATTGATTCGAGTCTATATAGCCATTCTATCAGCATCACAAGCAATGTATTTAAAGTATGCAACAGCAGCGGATCCTTGGATGACGTTGGTTGGTTATTTCAACTCTCTGCGTGAACTGGCAGGAATGCGCCGA
>JBFLVQ010000033.1:0-30913 GCA_040758525.1 Acidobacteriota bacterium | reverse complement strand
TGTGATCGAGATGACCTGTAATCCTTCGGGTGAAATGATCCCTTAACTATGGCTCGTTACTGGTTGCTTTTTCACTATCGCTACGATCAATGGCACTGACTCGCCAGTTGCCCTCTTGCTTGGTTACCGTGATTTTGATCCCATTTGTGCCATTAGTAAGGAAATAGGATATCGTATCGAGTGTTTGTAGCTCGCGAGGATTTTGGCTAGTAAGATTCTGCACACTCCAGCGTTGCCCTGGCGCTCGTTCAAAGCCTTGTGTGATATCTGCTGCTAATGCCGGATCGATAATCGTGCTTTGATCTTCAGCGAGACTTTTATTGGCTAGTGCCTGGGCAACTAAATAGAAAGCAGTGTAGGGATCATTACGCCACTGCTTCATTCCCATTTGGTACTCTGATCCACACCAATTTAACTCCTGAATAAAGTAGGCATGTTCACAACCAAAACACTCTTCGATCAGATCTGTACCGTAGCGTCCGATTGGGCTAGTAATCTCCAGATCATAGCTGTGGTCGATGAAATTAACTTTGACAAGTTCATCCCCCATACGTCCCTCAGAAAATTCACTGGGCAGCACCTGTTTAGTAATATCTGCAAAGTGGTTGCCATCAAGTTTGAAGACAGAGAGCTGGCGTTGAATCGCCTCTTCTTTGCCTAACTGTGAGCTAAGCAAGACTAGATATTGATCATCACCATGATCTATAACACGTAGATCGTCGGGCTGGCCTTCACCCATCTCTGACTTTATACCATTGAGCGCATAAGCAGGGACAAGCCGTAGTAGTTCTTCTCGATTCAACTCCTTAAGGCGGAGTGTGGTTGGATTCACGGCAACCAGTGTAGAGCTATCAGAGTGAGTCATTAGAGAAGAAGTCGGTTTTAATGAAGCACGACGTTGTTCTACATACCAGAAGGCTGCTAGAACAATACCTACACCTGCTAGCATCAGGATCAGCCCGATCGCGATCCAGACACGAGCGCCTGTGCTAACTGGCTCACTAGACCGATTTGTTCGTGTAGTGGTTGACATAGACTTGCTTTTCTACCCCAGATATTCTAATTGACTTGCTGGGATAGTACAATTGCAGAATTGGACTCCTGCCCAATTCTGCAATAAGGCTTAATCGCGCTATTGTCGCTACCCAATCCTTGCTATGCTCTGGTTAGAGAACACGACGACGTGCGAATAGTAATCGATAGAGTGCCAATAGAGCAATTGCTCCTAAGATCGACATTATCCAACCCGCACTTTCGTTTGGACCATAAAAACCTAACGCGTGTCCGATAAAGCTCCCTAAAAAAGAGCCAGCAATACCAAGCAGGATAGTGATAATAAAGCCGCCAGGATCTCGTCCAGGCATGAGAAGTTTAGCGATAATACCAACGACCAGTCCGAAAAGAATCAAGCCTAGGGTACTCATAATTTGCTTGTTCTCCTTAATCGAATTTGAACTATTGATGTGCAAATCGGATTCCAGATTGATAGTCGAGCCTGTCAAGATAATGAAAATAAATAATTTCAAGCTTGACGTAGGAGATCTAGGAGCGTAAGCTTCAAAGACCCAATTAATACCAATCCGACACAAACATTGCTCTAGGCGGAACCCTATATATGGAGCTTGATGCCCTCTATGACGAGATCAATCGGCAGGCATTTAAGAGCGAGTTGCCGAAGATTCCCATTTATTGGTCAAAGCGTATGGTACGTGCTGCCGGTATCTTCTACGAGCCGATCATAGGACAGCGTACAGCCTGTATAAAACTCTCTGTGCCACTACTATTGGAGCGAGTACGTGAATTTCCTGTACAGGTTGCTGGTTTAATCTGTATGGATCGTGAAACAATCGTACGCCGTGTTCTTGAGCACGAGATGGTGCATGTCTATTTATGGCTTAAGCACCGACCTAATGATCATTCAGAAGAATTTTGTCAGCTTGCTTTCGAAAAATTTGGCCATACTGAAATGCGTCATACCTTACGTTATGGACCAGCACCAATTACTGAGCAGGAGTTTTCCGTTGGTGCACGTGTTCGCTTCCCATTTAGAGAAGAGTTAATGCGTGGGATAATTCTACGTATACGGCGCAATGCTACTGTACTGGCGGAAGACAAGCGGAAATATTATGTGCCCCTCTCTTTGTTGCATTATGAGCTAGAGACGGCAGATTAAGGGGCGAGAAAAGCCGTTAGGCATTAAGCAACAATCTATCTTGCTACGCCGATAATAGATGCGAATCCCGCTCCTGTTGAGAAGGACGTGAGTTTTGACCGTAAATCCCGACCTATGCATAGTCACGGCCTTCTCAGTAGGAGCGGCTTCTAATTTTAAACTTGCTGCAACGCAATAGACAAATCCCAAACAGGTTAAATTATTATTCAACCATGCATTCCTGAACTAGTAGGATCGCTAAGAGATTGGGTAGTAGCGCTTTTGTTATCATCCTCTTCGGTAGGATAGAAAGAGGCTAGTAGCTGGATTGAATTATGAAATTCTGCATCCTCAAGTTGTGGAGTCAGCCCATCGCCATCAACTTGAGCAATAATTACAGTGATATTATCTTCGCCGCCACGCCGCTTGGCTAGCTCGACCAGTTGTTTACAGGCCATCTCAATACTACTTGCCTTAAGCGTAAATTTAAGCATTTCCGCCTCTGTAACTTTGTTTGAGAGACCATCAGAGCAGAGTAACAGATAATCACCACGGCGTAGTTCAATCGAGGTAAGGGCTACTTTCACTTCCGGCTGGGTACCGATTGCCTGTAGTATCACATTCTTGATAGGCGCATGTTCAGCTTCTTCACGTGAGATCTCACCTGCCAAGATAAGCAGTTCGACCAGCGACTGATCCGTAGTGACCTGTATAATGGAGCTAGAACGGATCAGATAGGCCCGGCTATCGCCAACTTCAGCAATAAATGCTTTAGTATCGCGTACCAGTGCAGCAGTAAGAGTTGCCCCCATACCGGCCTTAGCAGTATTTGCCTGACCCTCACGCCAAATAATATAGTTGGCACGCTGTACAGCTTTGGTCAATTGATCACTTGCCGAACGTGAAGCCGCCGATTTCAGCAGTTCATTACGTAATGTTTCTACGGCCATTGCAGACGCCACCTCACCTGCCTGTGCGCCTCCCATGCCATCAGAGACTACTAGTAGACTACCACGTTTACTGATACGCTGATTATTGATCTCTTCACCTGCCAGGCTAGCGCCCGAGGAAAGATCGGCAAGAAGAAAGTTATCCTCATTGTTTGTTCGCACCATGCCGACATCGGTACAACCGTAAGCGGTTAGTCTGACTTCGCCGGATGGCTTCTTCATGGTCTTCCTTTCACTGGTTGATCCACGCCGGTGATTTTTCGGGCTCATCTTTTGCACCAATCTGAAATTAAAATATCAATGACTTGCTGATTTGCGTACGACATTAGCCTAATCTGCTAGTCTTGCAGTAGCCTGTAATAGAGGTCAAGAGCATTTTTTGTGGCTGCTTTGATCTCACAAGTAGGATACTGTCCGGCCGATTTACGCGCGGTCTGCACAAGCTGTTCAAACTCATTGGTGAGCCCTTCAGATATCAGAGCGTCCAGTACAATTGTATCGCCATCATGGTCGGTGAATTCGAGTTTTTTAGAGAATAATTTCAAGCGAGTATCACGGTAGAATGCGACACAAATCTTATTAGTGTCACCTGCAAAATGCCAAAACAGCTCGCCACGTTGGGTTAGCTTCTTCAGTTTCAGCAGAAGTGCCCGCTCAATTTCGTCCAACTCTTGCCACTCTTCCATAAATACCGTTCCAGGGCCACTGCCGTGCGCTATTTATGACCACACTTTATTGCCATTTATCTAATCTAACAGATTTAAATCCCGCCTATAATAATTATCTATATGATGCACTAAGGGATGTGCCGAGACAAGCGGTTTTTGGCAGCGATCGCCCTGATGGTAACCGCTACAAGCACTGATTGGGCATGCTAAGTTCCTGCTAAACCAGTACCTTTCTGCACCACTCTTTTGCTGTGTAAGGAGCGCTGGATTATAATTTGTGCAATTAACATTGGAGTAGGGATTATGTATATAAAGACAGTTATGATGATCCTCATCTTATTGATCACAACAAGTTATGTGAGAGGAGCCGAGCCGCCCATGAAAGAACAGTTCTCTCAACTTGCTGAGGAATTTGTCTTCACCACACTTAGTTTCTCGCCTACAGGAGCAACACAAGTGGGTCTACATGAGCGCACTGATGCTAATGGCAAACAGATTCTCTTCGATGAGCTATTAGATGACTTCTCACCTACTGAGATTGCGCGGCAGCGAGCCTATTATGAAGGTTTTCGCCGTCGTCTACACAGGATCGCGAAAAATCGTTTAGATACACAAACACAGGTCGATTATGAACTGCTTGAGAATGCCGTTGCACTAGCGCTCTTCAGCATTGATGATGAACAGTTCTACCGCCGTAAACCCCAGCTTTATGTTGAGAATTTAGGTGCAGCCCTCTTTTCCAATATTACTCTGGAATATGCTGACCGCGAGCGACGTGCCGAACATCTTACTGCGCGTCTGGAAAAACTGCCTGCTTATATAAGTCAAGCAATCACTAATCTACAAGCTTCCAATGAGATCTATCGCAAAGTTGCACTGGAAGCCAATGATGGAGTGATTGGATTGGTAAAAGGGTTAGGCGCAGAGTTTGTGCAAGGTACACCAGCCGCGGTTCGTTATCAACAGGCACAGCCCGCCGCACTTGCTGCCCTGACACGCTTTGACACCTTTATCCGTGAAGAGTTACCAAAACGTGAAGAGTTTGATTGGCGTATGGGAACGGCTCGTTTTGATGCCAAATGGCGTTACTACCTACAGGTCTCCTTCTCACCTACAGATATGTTGCGTGTCGCCGAAGAGGGTATGCGCCAGACCCGTGCTGATATGCTACGTTTGGCAGCGCCATTACATGACAAATGGTTCCCTGATCATAAACATGATCGTGCCAATGCGGTCAATTACCTGAACGAAGTGGTAGGAGAAGTATTGGTACGTATTGGCAGTGAGCATACCAATCGTGATGAACTGGTTGAGCAGGCACAGCGAGATGCCAGCGAAATTACCAGGTTTATACGTGAAAAGAAGCTGCTCTCAATGATCGATTATTCCAATTTGCGTATTATTCCTACACCAGAATTTATGCGCGCTAGTTATGGTATTGCAGGCGCCGTCTTTGCCCCTGCCCTTGAGCCTAAACTTGCCACTTTCTATTGGGTGACACCAATTCCTAAGGAGTGGTCAGATGAGAAGGTCGAGGGCCGGTTACGTGAATACAACAAGTATAAAATGCTTCAGCTTACTATACACGAGGCGCTGCCAGGCCACTGTGTACAGGGTGAATATGCCAATCGTATTACCCCGCCATGGCGACGACTATTACGTGTCATTTATGGTAATACTCCATACATAGAAGGATGGGCCGTCTATGCCGAGCATATGATGGAGGAGGTTGGTCTTAATGGCGGCGATGCCACCAAAATGCGGCTTACTGCTTTGAAAGCGTTGCTACGACTTTATGCCAACTCGATTATAGATATTCGTCTACATACTACCGGAATGAGTGGTGAAGAGGCGATCACCTTAATGATACGGGATGCTTTCCAAGAGCGCCCAGAAGCTGAAGGTAAATTACAACGTGCGCAGCTAGACTATGTGCAACTCAACACTTATCTAGCCGGATGGCGTGAATGGATGGCACTCAGGCGTGATCAGCAACGCCGTTTGGGCAATAAATTCAGCCTCTGTCGCTACCATGACACGGTGTTGCTCTACGGTCCTATTCCTGTTCCTAAAGTTAGGCAGTTATTACAGGCGAATGTTAATCCTAGTGCCGATCCATTGATTTCTAAATGTGACTGATTACATTTGTACCAACTGAGAGGCGGCGACCACGATCGATAAGTCGTCCTGCTGTGATCAATTCCACCACCAAGGTCAATGCCTCTTGGTATTCTATGATCGTCTCTTTAGAGAGTGCTTGATCTACAATCCAACCGGCCAATCCTCCTCGTTCACGACCCAGACAGTTAGCAAGCGCCTGTGGTGTATAGCGGCCGGGAAACTGCGCAACAATCTGTATTAGTACAGCCGCGGCTGCCTCGTTAGCAGGCGCAGTGACACATTGTAGACGTATGGGCTGTTCAAAAATGGTCAGTTGTGGTTGTTCTTCATGATAGGTATGACGACCACGTCGTGTATATTCACCATTAAGACCCATCTGGATCTGTTTCTGATAGAGTAACAGTGTCGTTACTGCATCCTGAGCGGCATATTCAAGTTGTGCAGGATCAAGTGGTCGGCGCGACCAATCGGAACGTTGCCAACGTTTGTCAAGCTGTATACCTAGGTGGCGGGCTGCCAGTGCCGCCAGTGAACAGCTACGCTCACCGGCGCGGCGGGCAGCAAGCATGGTGTCGTGAACATTTTCTACTAGTATATTAGCCAACCGCCGTAATTTTGTGACATCAAAACTGGCATTGTGAATAACCTTGCGCACATTGTTATTCATCAGTAATTCTTGCACAGGGCGTAGTTCAAGTGTAGCAAAACAGTCTATCACCCAGACCTCTATATTCTCTTGGCGCGGCAAGGCAAGCTGTATAAGAGAAAGTTTTTCTGCTGTCTTATCCCACCAGTGTGAGGTCTCAATATCGAGAGCAACTAAAGGCTGATGGGTGAATGCAGATTGGAAAGATGCCAGCCCCTCATTGTCTGTAAGCAATTTTAGCTGAAAATCATTGTATGTTTGTTCCATCGATCGCCTTCCTGACGGGCCCATCAAAATAACACAAAACGGCGCAGAATGCAGCCATCGCCAGTGAAATTGCGATTAATAAGAAACTATTATTTAGATGAAACGGGGATAGTAAGATATTCTCATCCAATTAAATAATAAACTGCGGATTGAGAATAATTTATCTTCTCTTCCTCAATCCGCAACTCATTATATGTTATAGATCAGATACTCGATTCCCAGAAGGATGAGTCATTTCCAGGCGTATTGCTGTTGCTATTACCTAGCTGTGCCTCGATCTCTTTACGAGCTTGTTCAAAGGCTTTTTTGTGACGTTCGATAATTGGTTGTAACGTCACAGTAGTAATTCCTTCGGTTTCAAGTGCTGCCACCAGTTCTACGGCAGCGGTACGCAAGAATCGTTGTAGTGTTGGCAATTGTGTTGCCAGATCCGATTCAGCAATCGCTTTCAATAACGCAACACGCGCCTTTTCAATAGCTGCAGCAGTAGGAACACGACCAGCATTGATCTCTGCCTCTGCTGTTTTCAGTGCCTTTTCAAATAACCCTAAGGCTTGCCTAATTGCCGTATGAGTCGGAGTCTCGACCATTGCCTGTTTTCTCACTTCATCCTGTTTGCTACCTCCTATGCTAAATAGATCAGAAATACTATCCATTGCACGCGAAAATAGACCTTCCGCCTTAGCAGGTGGTCTGGATGCATTTTCACTACCAGAAGGTGCCGATTTCGATACTGGAGAGCCAAGTACCATCGGTCTAGGTTCAGGTTTGACCGGTGACATGCTGTAATTCACATTACCCAGATCCATTGATTCTGCTTTGGAATCAGGCGCTGGTATCTTAGCAGGAGATGGAGGCGCTACCATTGGTGCAGGTGATGGCATCTGCATAGGTTGAGATAATGGCTTTGCTGCTACTCGCTGCCGCTCTTTATCCATCTCCCAGCGTTGAGGCATTTCAACCGGTTGAACAACCTTGCGATGCGAGCCATCCTTGTTGACAATCTCGCTCTCATCCACTACGACAAAAGCGGTAAACCTGGTCAGTAGTGTGTGCTTGATAGAAAGCTCAATGATCTGTTGACGAATACTGGCTTGTGCTGTTGTCTCAACACGAAATCTATCTTCTAGGTCAGCAATACGAGCCTTAGCCCACAGTTGTGAGATAGCAGGCAGGTCTAGTTCATTAGCCTTCACCTTCTCAGAGAACTTAGTACCATCTGCCCACTCTCCTTTGACACGCAGCAGTCCACGACCTTGCAAACGCAAGAAAGCAGTAGTAGCACGACCAGCAAACAGGTCAGGAATACGATTAGGAGCAATGGAGGTACTGTCAAGGCCAGCATCAATATCCTCGACAGTGACATTAACTACAAGGGGATTACCGATCTCACGACCAACTGCACGTAGAGCCTCTTCTAGTTGAACACCAGGAGTGACGAAGGTAGCAGTACCACCGCCGAGAGTAGCAAGTCTACGCAAGAAGCCATCATTGACAGCAGTATCGATACCAACAGTAAAGACACGAGCATCACCGATCTCTGTCTGTATTCGTTTCAATACTCTAGATTCATCACCAACTTGACCATCAGTAAGCATTACGATAACAGAAACACGGCCGCTAGTCTGTTGACGAGCAGCAATGGCATCAATGGCTTCGCCCAGAGCGTTATGCATCTCTGTGCCACCACGCGCAGTAATCTCATTAAGAAACTGTTGCCCTTTCTCTATTCCTGCTTCATCTGCAGCAAGGAATAATTCAGATTTACCAGCCATTCGAGTTGGTTTTAGCCATTCAACAATATTATCAAACGCCTGAATGGCAAAGCGGTCACGAGGGCCAAGTGTTGCCAGTAGTAAGGAGCAGGCTCTCGCTGCTGATGCCATCTTTACTCCTTCCATTGACCCTGAACGGTCCACTACAAATACAACATCCCTCGCTACTCCTAAAAACCCTTCTCGCCTTGGTGGTATCACCGACAACATCCCATATGCTTCTCCTTCCTTGTTGCGATATACCAATAGCCTTGGCTTTACAGACTCTTGTGCTAGTCGCCATTGCAAAACAAAGTCTCGGTCCAATGGCTCATCCTCTCTGGCTAACTCTACCTTGACACAACTGCTCGATACTGCTGCTCTGGTAGCATGCTGAGAACAACTTAAGTCTGCAATGCCACCATTCTCTTCTGCTAGGAGCAGTTCTACATCAATGCCTAAGCCTACCTTGGGATCAAAGCCTGCTACCAATCGTGGCGGACTGATGCGCGATGCATCTGGCACAATGGCAGTGTCCTGCTCCACTCCATCACCAACATCATCTCTGCCTAAAGCAGTGCCTGGGATGTAGCGTGGCGCTACTACCAGCGGCAAGCGTAACTCTGTCAGTCCATCCTCAAAGTAAGGTAGTCGCTCTGAGTAGCTGAGCTTGACAGTGACTTCCTCAGATGGTGGCAAGTTGCCTAACTGTAGTGTGAATACATCATCACGCTCTTGCTCCAAGAGTGCGGCTCGCTTGCCTTGCTCAAGGGCTTGCTGATAGTGCTGACGAGCTTGTCCACGCTCCTCTACTTTGCCCTTGATGATGCGAGTGCCTACTCTCATCTCGAACTCACTCACGGCTGCGCCACCAGCAAGAGGAAAGATGTAGACAGCTTCGAGATGTTCGCGGTAGGGATTGTGGAAGGTTTCGCTCACACTTACACTAGCGACACGGTCAGCGACACGAGCAGCAATCTGCACACGAGCCAGTGGTAGTGTGGCACGTTGAGATTGTCTATTGACTGATAACACTCCTAGTCCTCTTTGTCGTTGTGAGCCAGCGATGTCGCTGATTGGTAGCCTCTCAATTGCTGTTGCCATCTTCTTTTCCTCCATTTCTCCTACTGCTTGCTTTCAATGTGACCAATGCTGCACGAATACGTTCCTCTAATGCGGCTTGGTCGAGTTTGGATGACCAGGATTCTTCTGCTAATAGTTTCAATCCTGGCTCGATGGTTATTTCGCGCCAATAGAGTGGGCGAATTTCAGATTGTTGAGTTTGTTCTTGGGAGACAGCAGCTAGCAGCGCTTCCAATTCTACATCGCTACAACCGTAGAGTTTTGCCTGTATCTCCGCAAGCGGCATGGACCTGCCTTGCAATGCCTTGATCGCTAAAAGCTGTAGTAAATGTCGTCGGCCATATTGGGCCTGCCGACCGATCATCTTTGGTCGGTCTAGCAGACCCAAGGTCGTGTAATAGCGAATAGTACGAATATCTGGTGCTGCCGAAACACGACCATCTTGTTGTGTACCTAGGAGGCCATGCATGGTGAGGAGACGCGTGACCTCATTAGAAAGTTCCTCAAGAGTTAAAGAAACGGTCTCTTCCATTATCATTACCTGTCAATGTGATCAGATACTCGATTCCCAAAATGGATTAGTATCATCTAAACCGATCTGATCTACAATGTATGGAGCAATCTCAGTCTGAACCTCTGAATATATTTTCATATGCTGCTCAAAGAGTGGTCGCAAGTTCACCACTGTTGCTCCTGTTGTTTGAAGCGCAGTAATCAGCTCTACTGCTGATGCACGTAAGAAGCGTTGCAGTATAGGTAACTCTGTGCCGTACTCAGACTCATTAATCGCCTTTAAGAGCATGTTGCGAGCTTCCTCTAATTTATTAGCTAATGGCACACGACCTGCTTCAATCTCGGCCCAGGCATCTTTCAATGCCTCAGTTAAAGCAAGCAAGGCTTTTACAAGCGCGTCCTGTGAGACTGACTCTCTTTTCTTCTTGCTAAACTCACGTGAAATTTTCTTGGCAGCTTTCTCCATTCGCCCTAATTGGTCTTCAGGCAAAGCTGCTCCACCAGGCACAGCTTTAGATGCGGGCAAAGGAGTTGGTGTAGGTGATGGTGGTGGCGCTGCTGCTGGTTTAACAGCCTGATCTCGTCGCCTGTTGGGAAGCGGACTGGGCTGAGATGGGAATCTATCCTGCAATGGACTCTCTGCCGGTTTATATTCTACAAAACTTTCTTTGAGCAGTTCTCCAGACTCTGCCTCTGACTGTTCATAACTTGGTGATGGTTCAGGTAGTGGGGATATTAAATCCATACACACGCTTGCGGATGCAAAACATTCTTCATCCAAATCTTCTTCCATTAAGTAGCGCTGTTCATTCATCTCCCAGCGTTGAGGCATTTCAACCGGTTGAACAAGTTTGCGATGCGAACCATCCTTGTTGACAATCTCGCTCTCATCCACTACGACAAAAGCGGTAAACCTGGTCAGTAGTGTGTGCTTGATAGAAAGCTCAATGATCTGTTGACGAATACTGGCTTGTGTTGTTGTCTCAACACGAAATCTATCTTCCAGGTCAGCAATACGAGCCTTAGCCCACAGTTGTGAGATAGCAGGCAGGTCTAGTTCATTAGCCTTCACCTTCTCAGAGAACTTAGTACCATCTGCCCACTCTCCTTTGACACGCAGCAGTCCACGACCTTGCAAACGCAAGAAAGCAGTAGTAGCACGACCAGCAAACAGGTCAGGAATACGATTAGGAGCAATGGAGGTACTGTCAAGGCCAGCATCAATATCCTCGACAGTGACATTAACTACAAGGGGATTACCGATCTCACGACCAACTGCACGTAGAGCCTCTTCTAGTTGAACACCAGGAGTGACGAAGGTAGCAGTACCACCGCCGAGAGTAGCAAGTCTACGCAAGAAGCCATCATTGACAGCAGTATCGATACCAACAGTAAAGACACGAGCATCACCGATCTCTGTCTGTATTCGTTTCAATACTCTAGATTCATCACCAACTTGACCATCAGTAAGCATTACGATAACAGAAACACGGCCGCTAGTCTGTTGACGAGCAGCAATGGCATCAATGGCTTCGCCCAGAGCGTTATGCATCTCTGTGCCACCACGCGCAGTAATCTCATTAAGAAACTGTTGCCCTTTCTCTATTCCTGCTTCATCTGCAGCAAGGAATAATTCAGATTTACCAGCCATTCGAGTTGGTTTTAGCCATTCAACAATATTATCAAACGCCTGAATGGCAAAGCGGTCACGAGGGCCAAGTGTTGCCAGTAGTAAGGAGCAGGCTCTCGCTGCTGATGCCATCTTTACTCCTTCCATTGACCCTGAACGGTCCACTACAAATACAACATCCCTCGCTACTCCTAAAAACCCTTCTCGCCTTGGTGGTATCACCGACAACATCCCATATGCTTCTCCTTCCTTGTTGCGATATACCAATAGCCTTGGCTTTACAGACTCTTGTGCTAGTCGCCATTGCAAAACAAAGTCTCGGTCCAATGGCTCATCCTCTCTGGCTAACTCTACCTTGACACAACTGCTCGATACTGCTGCTCTGGTAGCATGCTGAGAACAACTTAAGTCTGCAATGCCACCATTCTCTTCTGCTAGGAGCAGTTCTACATCAATGCCTAAGCCTACCTTGGGATCAAAGCCTGCTACCAATCGTGGCGGACTGATGCGCGATGCATCTGGCACAATGGCAGTGTCCTGCTCCACTCCATCACCAACATCATCTCTGCCTAAAGCAGTGCCTGGGATGTAGCGTGGCGCTACTACCAGCGGCAAGCGTAACTCTGTCAGTCCATCCTCAAAGTAAGGTAGTCGCTCTGAGTAGCTGAGCTTGACAGTGACTTCCTCAGATGGTGGCAAGTTGCCTAACTGTAGTGTGAATACATCATCACGCTCTTGCTCCAAGAGTGCGGCTCGCTTGCCTTGCTCAAGGGCTTGCTGATAGTGCTGACGAGCTTGTCCACGCTCCTCTACTTTGCCCTTGATGATGCGAGTGCCTACTCTCATCTCGAACTCACTCACGGCTGCGCCACCAGCAAGAGGAAAGATGTAGACAGCTTCGAGATGTTCGCGGTAGGGATTGTGGAAGGTTTCGCTCACACTTACACTAGCGACACGGTCAGCGACACGAGCAGCAATCTGCACACGAGCCAGTGGTAGTGTGGCACGTTGAGATTGTCTATTGACTGATAACACTCCTAGTCCTCTTTGTCGTTGTGAGCCAGCGATGTCGCTGATTGGTAGCCTCTCAATTGCTGTTGCCATCTTCTTTTCCTCCATTTTTCTCCTACTGCTTACTCTCTGTTGGTAGCGCTTTCTTGCCAATTCCACCAGCCTCAGCAGATATTGACAGTATTTTCACAAAATACTGTAATACTGTCAAGGTTAATTTTACAAAAAATTTTGTTCAATAGGTAAGGGAACGGGCGGGAAAAGGGTAGCGGGTTCACTTGACATAGTTGGGCTGGGTAAATAAACTCTCTATTTCCTTGGTGACGGGTGGTTTTACTCGAAGTCAAGTAGGAATACTAGGGCGGTTAGCTCAGCGGTAGAGCACCGGTCTTACAAACCGGGGGTCACTGGTTCGAATCTAGTACCGCCCATATCAATTATTAAGTCGATTAAAGAAGCAGCTAAGGGCTGCTTTTTTATTTAGGGTTGGTTAAGAGTGAACGGTCAACTCTTCTGTATATAGGCCCAGGTGTGTGTAGAATTTGCGTTTAATAACCTGATCAAAGAGTCGCCATTTGGTCTCCATTAGTGATTGATCATAGTGACCAGAGAGAAAGCCTATCTTAATCTCGAAACCGCCTGCGCCACGACGACCGCCGCCATAAAATTTACCTAACTCATTTGAGCCCAGGGTCTCTTTAAGAAATGAGTCTGGATCGAGGGTGAGCTTTGAAGTGCGTAGTGAACCGATCACAATCTCTCTACGGGTCTCCTCATCAATAACAATTCCATAAACGATCACAGTATGCACATTCTCTTCACTGAGCAGGAATTCTGCTGCCTGTGGTATTGCGTCTCGATCCTCAGGACGTAAGTAACCAACTCCAGAGATACTATAATCTTGTTGAATGATCCGATTTTCTAGTGCAACCTTAACAACATCCATGACCTTTGGCGTCTTCTTAACATTGAGGATATCTTCTAGCAGTGAAAGATCGACATAAGGAGCAAGGAAAGCCGCGGCACGCAGATCTGCTTCACCAGCACGCACAAGTCCGCCGGTATCGCTACGCAGACCATGCATAAGTGCAGTAGCTAATCGTATATGCTCAATGTTGCTACGATCAAGGGTGAGTAAGCCAGCTTTTAAGTAGTCTGTATAAATAGTTGCGGTAGCGCCTACACGGCGTAGATCTAGAAAGACAGGAGTAAGCAAGCTCTGTCTTTCATGATGATCAACAATTATTAATGGCTTAAGACCAGAGTCAAGCAGCTTATTTACCAGGCCCACAGTTGTGCCTTGATTATCTATTAACACAAAGGCGGAATAGTTTTGTGGTTGTAGTGGATCTTCAGGATTGAGTAGTTGCATGCCGGTCAGTTGTACCAGCGCGCGATTCTCCTGATGGCTGATCTTGCCTACATAAGCAATGTCGCATTTTATATTGAAATTTTCTGCAATAAATCGATGTGCCCAAGCGCAAGAGAGCGCATCAGGATCAGGGAAATCTTGTAATACAATAAGATGACGCTGATGGGAGTTTTCCCGCAGTAAAGCAGCAAACTCCTGAGGCTTTGATATGGGAGGGAATTCCGTGCGAATGCGTTTTTGTGCTTCCATGCTCTCTCTCTTTTAGTATCTTAGCCTTTGATAAAGGATGCCAGTGAGAGTAGCAGTAGATAATTGAATCTAAGCGGTTGTTTCAATCTGGTTATCACAACCATTATGTCTCTGATCGCACTCAGCCATTGCTTGACAATATAGTATTGCCAGCGACGGTAGAAAGTATTGATAAAATGATCTGTGAGAAAACAATAATAATAAAAGAATATTTTCTCTGATCAGAAATGTTGAGTCTGCTTGCTCTATCAACAAAATACAAAATCTTATAATCCGTACCTTGACAGGGAATGAAAGCAAGTTGTAAGTTCTATATTCCGAACCAATATCAACTATATTCTTACGTACGTAGAGAAATTTGTAGGTGATGAATTATGAGTGAGCCAGTAATTGTTAGTGCGGTACGTACTCCAATAGGGAAATTTCAGGGCAATCTGAAAAGTTTCAAGGCTACTGAGCTAGGCGCACAAGTTGTACGTGCAGCACTAGAGCGTGCGCGACTGGAAGCCGACATTGTTGATGAAGTGATTATGGGCAATGTTGTTAGTGCCGGCTTGGGTCAGAATCCTGCGCGTCAGGCGGCTCTAGGTGCTGGACTACCCGCTTCAATTGCCGCATTAACAATCAACAAAGTATGTGGCTCGGGACTCAAAGCCGTTATGCTGGCGGCACAAGCAATCCGTGCAGGAGAAGCAGAAGTTATTATTGCTGGTGGCATGGAATCGATGACTAATACTCCCTACTTGCTTGCTAAGCTACGCGATGGCTATCGGTTGGGACATGGCAAGATCCTTGATGCAATGATCCAAGACGGGCTCTGGTGTGCTTTTGAAGATTGGCATATGGGCAATAGTGGTGAGGTAGTAGCCAAGCAGTATCAGATCTCTCGTGAAGAACAGGACCGTTATGCGCTTGAGTCCCATACTAAAGCACTAGCGGCACAACAACAGGGCCGATTTGATGCAGAGATATTAACTATCGAGGTACCGCAAAAGAAAGGCGCGCCGGTTTTGATCAAGAGCGATGAATCTGTGCGTGCAGATACTACCTTAGAAGCGCTTGCTAAACTTAAACCAGCTTTTGATCCACAAGGCAGTGTGACGGCAGGTAATGCGCCAGGGGTTAATGATGGCGCTGCTGCTGTTACTGTTATGAGTGCAACGGCAGCGCGTGGACAGACTGTGCTAGGCCGAATTGTTGCTCAGGCAGTTGGTGGTGTAGAGCCAAAGATGGTGATGATGGCGCCTGTAGTGGCAGTTGAGAAGTTACTACGTAAGACGGGCTGGAAAGTCTCTGATATTGATCTAGTAGAATTGAATGAAGCTTTCGCGGTACAAGCAATCGCCGTTATACGTGAACTCGGACTCGATCCTACACGTGTTAATGTAAACGGTGGTGCTGTCGCACTTGGTCATCCAATTGGGGCCAGTGGCGCACGCTGTTTGGTCACACTACTTTACGAGATGCAACATCGACAAGTGCGGCGCGGTATTGTCTCACTCTGTTTGGGTGGTGGCAATGCCGTAGCATTAGCCGTCGAGCGTTGAGCCGCGCTGGATTGTCTTACACTGACTATGTGACATAAACTATGCTTGAGTTCGTTTCGATCGCTGATAGTGATAGCTGTGGCAGTTCTGACAAAGGAGCACGTACCCAATTATGATAAAGAAGATTGGAGTAGTAGGCGCAGGTACGATGGGCGTGGGTATTGCTCAAGTAGCAGCGCGAGCTGGATTCATAATTATTTTGCGGGATCTACGTGAAGAGCTTTTAGAGCATGGTATGCAAGGTATTACTGGTAACCTGCAAAATGAGGTCGAGAAGGATCGTCTTACAGCGACCGAAAAGAAAGAGATATTAGGACGTATTCGCACTACAATCGATCTGGATACTTTACGGGAGGTCGATTTCCTTATCGAGGCAATCACAGAAAACTTGGAGATGAAATCTGAACTATTCTCCAATCTTGACAGTATGCTTCAGCCAGAAGTGATACTGGCCAGCAATACCTCATCTATTTCGATCACCAAGCTAGCCGCCGCTACCGCACGCCCACATAGAGTCATCGGTATGCATTTTATGAATCCTGTCCCAGTGATGAAGTTGGTTGAATTGATTCGTGGCTTAGCAACCTCTGATGAGACTTTCTGTACTGTCAAGGCGCTGGCCGAACAGTTTGGCAAGACTGCAATAGAAGTCAATGATGCGCCGGGCTTTGCTTCGAATCGTATCTTGATGCCGATGATCAATGAAGCAATCTTTGCGCTCTATGAAGGAGTTGCTAATGCGGAAGATATCGATGAGATAATGAAACTGGGAATGCGCCATCCTATGGGACCGTTGCGACTCGCCGATTTCATTGGTCTAGATGTCTGTCTAGCAATTATGAATGTACTCTATGATGGTTTTAATGATCCTAAATATCGACCTTGTCCACTGTTAAAAAAGTATGTCGAAGCCGGTTGGTTAGGTTGTAAAAGTGGCAAAGGGTTCTACAAATACTAAAGACTGGCGCGGCACGATCTGGTCTTTAACCGGGTTGTGGTTAATAGGCAGGGAGGGCTACGCCTCAAGGCTTGGATGCATATGATCTTCTGTCAATCTTGTAAAGCAGCCAACGCCATTGGACGAGAATATTGTTCTCGCTGCAATGCTCGCTTGATGATTATTGTTATTCCCCGCGGTCTCGCTCCAGATGTAGCGCTTGGACAGAGTATTGAAGAGCATCTGTTGGAACGTATTAGCACACTTGAATATGCGCTTACGCGTACGCAAGAGCGTTTTGAGCGTGTGCTAGATTTAATGCACCGACAAGCAACGAGTAGCTTCTCTGATCACACCTTACTCGATGCCGTGGTGACACTATTAGGCGATGCACAATTGCTTGATAAAGAACGCTTGGAAGCGGCTTGGCAGGCTCGTCTTGCTGAACAGATAGAGCAGAGCCATGCACGTGAGATGATCGAGACACGCCGGCAAAAGATCCTTGCCGGTCCTTGCGGTAATACCGCCGAGCGGTTTGCTTGGCTTGTCCAAGGCGGTTTGGAATTAGTCGCACAAGGTAAAGCGCGGCGTGGTGTACGCCTATTGGAAAAAGCGATCCTATTAGCACCTGACAATATTGAACTCAACTTCTTCTTAGGAGAATATTTTTATCACGAAGAGAAACTGGCGTTAGCTGAACATTACCTCAAGAGAGTGATTGAATGTGATTCCAAACACTATCGTGCTGTGCTAATGCTTGGCATAATCTGTGGTGATGAGGGCGAAATAGAGAGTGCTAAACAATACTTGCAAGAAGCGCTCAATATGAAAGATTCTTTTGCTGCCCACTACGGTCTAGGGCGTATTCTTGCTAGTGAAGGCCGTTTAGATGAGGCGTTGCCACATTTCAAGCGCGCACTACTGCTTAAGCCAACACCAGAAATGTACTATGTTGTGGGACATGCCTATTTAGAGCGTGGACAGGCTGAACCAGCGCTACGCCATCTACGAAAAGCCATTGAACTCGATCCTCAGTTTGATGCTGCGTTTTACCATTTAGGACTCATCTACCTGAAGAGGAACCTTGTTGATAAGGCACGCGAGCATTTCCGTGCTGCCTATGAGATCAATCCATTAGCCCGTTATCGTAGTGCGCTACGTGCACGTGCTGGTGCGCAACTGCCATCCTTACCAGTTTTCGGAAGTGCCCGTGTAACGCGCCGCCGTGTGCTTACTAGTGGTGATATACGGTTGGCGAGACTGTTGCGCAATGCCTTAATGAAGTAACACGTCGATTAAAACTGGCTTATGACATCGCCCTTGCTGATACGTAACGGTACTGTTATCCTTGGCAACCAGGCTCAGGTAAAACAGGTCGATCTACTTATACAGGACCGACGCATTATAGAGATCGGCAACCAGCTCAATTATCCTGGTGCGACGATCATTGATGCGACGGATCGATTAGTTAGCCCTGGCTTTATTCAGACCCATATACATCTTTGCCAAACCCTATTTCGTGGCTGTGCCGATGATCTAGAACTGCTCGATTGGCTGCGACTGCGTATCTGGCCAATGGAAGCGGCTCACCGTCCTGCCTCGCTTGCCGCGTCTGCACGCCTATCTGTTGCTGAAATGATCAAGGGTGGCACTACTGCTGCTCTCACTATGGAGACAGTTCATGATACTGAAGCGGTACTTGAAGCAGTAGCGGCTACCGGTTTTCGCGCTACGATAGGCAAATGTATGATGGATAAAGGCGAAGGTGTACCAACACGTCTGCGGGAGGGCACAG
Organism: Acidobacteriota bacterium; assembly: GCA_040758525.1. Classification (GTDB taxonomy): domain Bacteria; phylum Acidobacteriota; class Blastocatellia; order Chloracidobacteriales; family JADJPF01; genus JBFLVQ01. The sequence goes on along the minus strand of JBFLVQ010000033.1, from coordinate 12,218 downwards.
GAGAATCGCTTGATGCGGCTCAGCAACTGATGAAAGCCTGGCAAGGCCGTAGTGAGCGTGTACGTTATTGCTTTGCGCCTAGGTTTGCTGTCTCCTGTACACGAGAGCTATTGGAAGAAGTTGCGCGAATAGCTGTTGAGAAAGGAGCGCTGGTACATACGCATGCTTCCGAGAATCGTCGTGAGATTGAGATCGTTGAATCTGAGACTGGTTTACGCAATATAGAATATTTAAATCGAGTAGGCTTAACAGGCAGACATGTTGCGCTTGCACACTGCATATACGTGAATGAACGTGAACAGGATATTCTTGCCGAGACGGGCACGCACGTTATGCATTGCCCTTCATCAAATCTAAAACTAGGCTCTGGGATTGCGCCAATCAATGAGATGTTATCGCGTGGTGTATATATTTCGCTAGGCGCAGATGGAGCACCTTGCAATAACAATCTTGATATTTTTACTGAAATGAGACTAGCAGCATTATTGCAGAAAGTGCGTGGTGGCCCCACTGCACTACCTGCAGCAACCGCTTTTCGCCTTGCCACTCTGGAGGGTGCGCGTGCATTAGGCGCTGAGAATGAGTTAGGCACGATTGAAGTGGGTAAACTGGCTGATATTGTGATAGTGAATCTACAACAGTTGCATTCTACACCATCGCCAGATCCGCTCTCCGCGCTGGTTTACGCTGCTAAAAGCACAGATGTAGAGACAGTAATTATAGATGGAGAAATTGTTATGCAGAATCGTGTGCTAGTAACGATGGATGAAGCCGAGGTACGCGCAACCGCGCAGCAGGAATTTCTTGGGCTTGCTAAACGGGCGGGGATTTAAGGGAGAAATTGCTTGACGATACACGGTTAACGCAGTTAATCTTTTACTGCTTGAAGGTACGGGGCTATAGCTCAGCTGGGAGAGCGCTTGAATGGCATTCAAGAGGTCAGCGGTTCGATCCCGCTTAGCTCCATCAAATAAATAGAAGATTTAAGGTCACTATAAAAGGTGGCCTTTATTTTTTATTTCTGTATTAGAGCAGTAATTCCCGCAGGCTCAACCTATCATCAAGCATTTAAGGATATATTGAATCTACGTCATACTTCCAAGAAATAATGGCCATTTTTTGATAATATATTCCGTCCATTAAGGGTAAAAAACAAAATCTTAAACTTAAATTGTGGTAAGACTAAAATTCGATGCAAAAACATAAAATCACTCTATCCCAATTAGAAAATTTTCTCCTCAAAGCTGCTGACATTTTGCGTGGCAAGATGGATGCCTCAGAATTCAAAGAATTTATCTTTGGCATGTTGTTCATCAAAAGAATGTCAGACGAATTTGATATCAAACGCGAAGCCCTCAGAAAAACCTATGCCCATTTGACCCCTGATATAGTCAATGAACTGCTAGAAGATAAGATATCTTATGGTGAAACCTTCTTTGTTCCCAAAATCGCTAGATGGAGTGAATCCTATACAAACGAGAAAGGCCAACTCATTCCGGCTCTTAAAGATGTAAAAGAGAACATTGGCGAAAGGCTCAACAAAGCAATTGCGGCAATTGAATATGTTATAGTTCATGAATTAACTCATTTGCTAGAAGCCAATCACACTGAGTACTTTTGGAATATAATTAAAATACAATTGCCCAATTATCCCAAGGCAAAGCAGTGGTTGAAGCAATATGGCAGCCTATTAGAGAAAGCAGTATAAATGCTCATCAATTTGAACAACAAAATAATAATGAATCTCAGGTTGTTGAGCTTCTTCATAAACAACACCGTCACAGTTTTCTTGGCTCAGTCACAAGCCATCAGAGCCACCTATTGGTCGGCAAACTCTCTATGGTGTTTTACCAACCAATAGAGCTTGTGCAAGAATGAGGTTTAAACTGTCAACAGATATGAGGTGGCTTAATGTTATGGTCCTTGAGATTTCTAGTGCGGGCACAGTAAATTTTGTGAGGAGGACGAATTGGATAAAATCTATCTTTATTAGAACTGGCGTGAGCTTGGTTGGAATAGAGTTGCAAGTGTGAATACTCCAATCAATTCGCTACCTGCAAACAGGAGCGTTTATGAATACCGAACAGGCGATTTTAGAAAAGATTCGTGCATTGCCGATTGAGAAGCAACAAGAAGTTTTAGACTTTGTTGAGTTTCTTCACCAAAAGCAGACTGCTAGAAATCCCGTTTCTGTTTCTTTCTCAGAGCCAATTGATCGCAAGCGCGAAATGGAATGGCTTAATGAAAATAGGAAAAATTTTGTTGGGGAATGGGTCGCGCTTGATGGTGATCGGCTATTGAGTCATGGGGCAAATGCCAAAGAGGTCTATGAAATGGCACGTCAAGCAGGTGTAGAAATTCCCTTCATGGCACACATCGAACCATTAGATCAGTTACCCTTTGGAGGATGGTAGCAGTGGTGCATAAAGTGAGTTTTTCCTGCCTGCATGAGTACGATACTAGAGAAAGTGGGGTTACTGTTCCTATAAGGTTGAGTATCGGAACAAATGTGGTTGATTTAACTGCAAAAGTAGATACAGGGGCTAGCTTTTGTATATTTCAACGAGGGCTAGGTGAGATGTTAGGCTTAGATATTGAAAGTGGTCAAAGACAAGCTATTAGTACTGTTACCGGACGCTTCGTTACTTATGGCCATAATGTTACATTATCCACTTTAGGTCTTACATTTGACATTATGGTATATTTTGCCGCAGATTACACTTTTGCCCGTGATCTGTTGGGATAACAAGGCTGGTTAAATCAGTTGCGAATAGGAATTGTCGATCATGATGGAAAGCTTTATATAAGCAGGTACGATGATCAGGAGTAACAAATCTAATTGATGGGTGAAAAAGCTTAATAGACATTAATCTATGCCAGAGCATCAAGGTGAGAGTTTGCCCAGATGCTCATATTGCGATCACTTGATCAACAAACTTTTCCAATTCGGGCAGACTCACTTGATCGATGGCTTTGAGTATTTTTCTAGATAGGCTCGTAGTGAAGGCTCTTTATTTTTACGCGTAGCAAGCTTTAGTTTGTTGTATTAATTTTCATCTAGCCCTTAATCAAGGTGTTCGAACAGTCTCTGCAAGCGTTCATCGTTAGGCTCTGCTTTCGGTAATGGCTGCTTATTCTTTAATTGATCCAGGTATTGCAATATAACTGCGACAGCATGTTTACAAGGGGCACCATAAGGACAGGTACAGAGTGATTCTAGCTTGCCATTGCTAATTTCTACGGTTGTAGCATAACGCCCTGTTCCATGTACCCAGGCTAGCAGAGCACCATTAGATGTAATGGTAAGATCTCTTACATGTCCATTCTGTTTATAATTGCGTCCTCTTTCAATAATAGTGTTGCTTGCCCAATTATTCACGTCATCCCAAGTTAACTTGGCAAAAGAGCCTTTGGATTTTTTATCATTCTGCTTAGTAGTCATATTTTATGCTTATTGCGAAAAACTAGTGGTCTTCTCCATCAAGGACTCTCTACTATAGAGGTTTATTTTGTAATCTGCATTTTAGCAGATTTGCGCCTATCTATCGCTACAATATTTGCTTAAAGAATCAGTTGTGATAATGAGTTATAATATTATTTGTAATACTATTTTGGAGCAGAATAATGGGTGATGAAGCATATACAAACACTGAGTTACTTGCCATAGGGTCTGATGAATTTCCTCAAAGAGGCGCTACTTGCCCAAAGTGCAATATTCGCATCCCACAATTTCAGGATTTAACACCGGAAATGGAAGCGCAACTCAAAGCCTTGATTCAAGAGGGTAAGAAGATGGAAGCTATGAGCAAGCTGAGAGAGAGCACTAACTGCCCGATCCGTTGGGCAAAAATATGGGTTTTACATCCATATGGAGCGGTAGAGCATGATCAGGCTGGAACAATACCTTGCCCTTACTGTGGTTCTCTCTTGCGAACTAGCACTGCCAAACAATGTCGCAGTTGTACAAGAGATTGGCATGATCTAAATAATATTACAATGATTCTCTATCGTCCTGTTGGTCAAAGAGAGCTAGAGTTAATTAAAGAGAGTGGTTATAGAGCATTTCCGCCTAGGTTACCAGATCAGCCAATATTTTACCCAGTTCTCAATAAAGACTATGCTATTCAGATTGCTCGCGATTGGAATACAAAATTCAATAGTACCAAACGAGGATATGTAACACGCTTTCGAGTGAGAACCGAGTACCTTGATCATTACGAAGTCAAAGTAGTTGGGGGGGCAATTCATCAGGAGTATTGGATACCTGCTGAAGAACTGCCAGAATTCAATCGAAATATTGTTGGCAAAATTGAGGTGATTGCCGCATTTAGTGGAGAGATAGATTGAATAATTGACTTCAATCTTACTTCCACAACTCGCTTTTCCATAAACACTGTTTAAGCATCGTTGCCGGCTTTATTGAACGTGTTCCGATCTTTAATCCCAAAGAAAGTGTGCGCCGCTTCAGTAGTAGCAATAGCAACCTCTGCACTTGTCTTTCCCATGCATCTTGCCACTGTATTAAGAATATGGGGAAGTAAAGATGGTTCGTTGCGATTGGTTTTAGGCTTAGGTTTCAAGTCTCTGGGGATTAAGAAGGGTGCATCTGTTTCTATCAGAAGTCGGTCGAGTGGAATTCTGCGAACCAGATCACGCAAATGCAATCCGCGCCGCTCATCACATATCCAACCGGTAATACCAATATGTAGATTCAGATCTAGGTAAGCATTCAGTTCTTGAGCACTACCAGTAAAACAATGGACTACGGCAGAATTGAATTGGTCTCGGTATCTTTTTAATATTTCGACAAATCTTTGATGAGCATCTCTCTCATGCAGAAATAGTGGCATACGCAACTGAGAAGCTAATTGAACCTGTGCCTCAAAACATTTTTCCTGTATATCGCGAGGTGAAAAATCTCTGTTGAAATCGAGCCCACATTCGCCAATGGCTACTACATTCTTATGTGCGGCTAGTTCACGAAGAATCTTAACCGCTTCAATGTTGAAATGGCGAGCATCATGTGGGTGAATTCCTGCAGTAGAATAGAGTTTACCAGGATAGTTGTCGGCCAATTTGAAAGCCTCTCGGCTTCCTTTAATACTTGTACCAGTAACTATCATAATATCTACACCAGCAGCAATTGCTCTATTGATAACTTCTTCTCGATCGGAGTTAAAAGATGCATGTGCTAGGTTCACTCCAATATCTACCAGTTTCATTACCATAATTCCTCCTCAAGAAATTAAAAGCAGATGCGAGAGCGCAATCAAAAAAGAGAATAGATCGCGCCCTCTGATATTCTCATCAGTTCACTTCAGTATTTGGTAGGATCTCAGGTAGGATCGCTCTCCTTTATCGTAACTGTAGATATCCTTTCCTGCTTTTGATTAATCCACTGCTTAACACTCTCAAATCGTTCTGGTGTTTTTGCCAGGCGATTATCTATTTTTCGTAGATAACGAAATGCTTTGAAGCATAAGGATCTTGCCTTTCCACGGTTGCAATGATTGATCAATTGGCCTTGCTTCAAGGCGTCTCGCACAGACTTAACTTCTGGAACAGAATCTTTATTTAACTTCAGAATTAGCCTAGCTGTCAGTAGCAGAGAGGCACAATGCTTGGCTGCTTTATAGGTTTTCCATAGATGGTGTTTGGGAGAGATATGTCCAACAAGTTTTACAAATTTGATCTTTCCCCATTTCCAACCAGCAGCAATTTCAGATTCAGATGGTAATTTATTTCTGAACTGTTTTCCATCTGGAGAAATATAAGCATACTTCTCAACAGTTTCATGAATAACACCATACATCTTCAACTTATGTATCTCTTCAGATTGTTTCTTGATCATATATTTGAAGATTTCAGCAATAGTAACCATTGTTGGCTCCTTTCATCTGCCATTGCAATTAAAGTTAAAAACTCTTAGCGATGTAGTGAATTAGGCACAACAATGGTTAAGGTGGGCGTGACCTCTACAACATAATATCCCTCCATTGTTTCAGGTTAATAAGAGACATAGTTATTGGGTTAAACGATATTGAGAGCAAGTGATGAATTTGACGAATTGGATCGAGCCGCAAAAAAGCAGGGTAAAACAGGGAAATAACTGTTTTTCCAAAACCATCAGCAGAGAAGAAAAACCTGGTAGGAGAAGCTGCAGGGCGGCTTTTGAGCTACGTGAACACCATCTTTTTACCCTTCGGTCTAATTTAATGCGCCCTGTGGGAATCGAACCCACATAAAAGCGTTTTAGAGACGCTCGCTCAGCCATTGAGCTAAGGGCGCTCTCGAAATAGAATATACACCAAGGGAGAGGATATAACAAGATGAATGATACAGGTTGTTATATAGAAAATAGTATACTTTCAGCTCGCGAGTGCGATGATCTAATACTGGCGCTATCGCAAAGCCCACAGACGCGTGGTCGGGCAGGTTCTCGCCACTTAATGGCTAACCCTATGGTGGTAGCTTTGGCCACAGATAATAGGCTGCTTCAAATTGCCAGACGCTATCTAGGGGAATTGGCTATACCATTCCGCGCAACATTATTTGAAAAATCTCGATATGCAAATTGGCTTGTTGTATGGCATCAGGATACTACACTGCCTCTTGAATCACATATCGTTTCTCAAGAGTGGGGTCCATGGTCACGAAAGGGCGGGATACTTTATGCGCATGCACCTACTTGGGCACTATCACGGATTCTAGCACTACGAGTTCATCTCGATGCGTCTACCAGCGAGAATGGTCCATTAAGGGTTATACCTGGCTCACACTTGGCTGGTGTCTTGACTGATGATGAGGTCTTCAATATTGCCAGAGCGCAAGAGTGTATGGAATGTCTTGTTCCTCGTGGTGGAGTTCTGGCAATGCGGCCATTGCTAATACACTCTTCATCAAAGGCGCGCTCATCGGCGCCTAGGCGCGTTCTTCACATTGAATATGCAGATTCACTTCAACTTGATCGAAATATCCACCTTGCTATTGCCTGAGTCCGTTATCTACAACCCATTACTAGAATTTAATGGATATGAAGCTCTTTTACTTATCAGAAATTACAACCATTATTCATCTAATGTTAGATAGCTTACTCTTTTTCAATAGATTCATCTGCTTTTTTTAGTGGAGAGTCAAGCCCAGCATATTCACTGATGAAGTGAATCACCCATTGATATTGTTCTTCAGTTTCAGGAACTGTACATCCTCTCGCTTTCGATATTTGTTGAAATGCTATATCAACAGGAGTGCCGGTAGTAACTAATATTGATGCTGCAATTAATGAAGCACGACCTATGCCCTGACGACAATGAATTACTATGCTCAGTCCATCAGATAGTATCTCTCTCAATTTAAAAATAAAATCAATTGTCTTAGGGTTAAGAGGTGGAACATTACGATCCTGAATGGGCAAAGAGAAATATCCTATCCCTTTTCTTTTGCAAAATTCTGGTTCGTCAACCAGATCTAGTTCAATCATCTCTTCTTCTGTAAGCAGAGAAACAACAGCATTTACATTCTGCTCAGATAATGATGCGATCTCATCTTCAAGCCAATCTCCACCTCTTGGTCTGGGCATTATCCCTAATCTTGCGCGATCTATTGTCTCTATCCAATAAACTCTTACTTGCATTTAGCTCCTTAAAAGTCGATCTACTCCATCTGAAGCAATCATTTCAAAGCATGAGTCTAATTCAATAAAGATCTCCCAGCGCGACTTTCCCATTAATTCTGCAACCTTATCAATAATCTTCAACTCTAATTCTTCAACTCTAACGCCCTTCCAGAGCTTGTCAGAAAGTGCAACGAGTAACTCTTCGAATGAGCATGGCAAATCTCTCCAGCGAGCATGTGATAAACAACATCTTGCTATTTTAGGCTCAACTCCATATTCCAATAGCAGCCTTTCTCCTTCAGGTTCATGATTATTTCCTGGTTCTGTCAGTTCTTGCAAATGGATAATTTTCCCAGTGTCATGAAAGATAATCGCCAATTTAACAAGCTTTTCATCAAACTTTACATTTAATTGCGTTAGCTTCTCAATCAATAGCTCTCCTGCTTCACTAACAAGAGCTACATGGTTTATTAGTTTTGTCGGTGCGCCTAACTGTTTTAAAAAATCTTGAGCATCTTTTGAATCTTTGAAATCTAATCCCATACCTAAGCCTCAGGCTTCATTCTTCATGTTGAAGATCTTTAACCCAATCTCTATATAACCTTTGATGTCTTTCTTGAGCATCTACCCAAGAGAATGGAAAACTATATTTCTCTAAAACAATATCATCTATGGCTACACGCATCTGCTTTGCACAGGTGTTAGGGCCAACTCCACCTACCCCAGTACCCAGCCCTGGAAATGCAACTGTCTTAATCACATTGGAGATAGGTTCGCCAGTAAAAGTCCCTTGGGTTAAAACGCCATTTTTAATCAACAAAAACACCGCACGAGCAGCCAAATAAGGATTGATGGTGTTCTTCAGGCTCATAGGAACTCGCATAGTTGGCGCAGCGATAAGAATAGGAATATGTTGATTATCTGTTTCAACTATCTCAGCACTGCCAACAATCAACTCACCATAATGCTTTGTCTTTATAAGATTCTGCAAACGCTCTTGTACCTTCCCGCCAAAATAGTGGCTGTATACCATATCAATACCACCATCCATAAAACCAAAGCTATTTGCTGGGCTCACCACAGCATCACAGGATACTTTCAATATAGAATCTCTATGGATTTCCACAAAATCTAAATCTCCGCAGAAACGCTCATATGCATCTGTTATAGCTGTCTCTATATCTGCTAAAACTACTCTCATTTTTTCTCTATAATTTTCCGGCATAGACTGTCTTAGAACGTAACTATGATGCAACTAGGCAAAATAATCAACCTCAACAACAGCATAAGGCCTACTAATTGCAGAGTCACTAGAGTAAGTAAAAATAGGCTGAATAGTTATGGCAGAATTGAAAATAAGATCAAAAACTCGCTTGATTAAGCACTAGTATAGTAAATCAAAGTTATCAGCAGTAATAACGGAAAATAGAACGATTATATTGTAGGAAAAGAGAGACAGGACAGTAGAATAGAGGAAAATAAGCACCTTGTTAGATTATCCTTGCTCCTATATTTCTATTAGTATACACTCCTACCCTCCAATACTTAATGGGGGGGAGCTATGGTCGCTTTATCTGAAAGCCCCAGTGCGCGCCAGAAAAGGCTAGATACACAAAAACTACTGGTTGAACTGTTCCGTACTAGATTCGAGCAAGCCCGTGCTGCCGGACACACTAATCTCGACCTGCTCGTGATCGCCATAGAGATTGGTTGCGACAACCTAAATCAGATTGGATTAGCTGCCCGGCAGTTAGTAGCTGAGTTAGGGGACAGTGTCGAACTGGAGGCGACTGTATGGGGTGTGATACTAAAAATAAAACTATAAATCGCACATACATACAAACCCCAATACAGCCCCTATGACTGATTGTCTTAGACGAGTAAGGCCTGTGCGGGAGAACTTAGTAATAAAAGTAACTTTGAAAACGGTATACTAATAACCCTGCCATATTTGACACGCCTGCCAATAATGGCATTTATCCTCTCTGCCATATCTGACAATAGAACCATAATGCGTTATCTCGTAAATATTTGACTAGAGGTTTATGTACTTAACAGTCAATATAATAGCAAATATTCTCATACTCGATATTCTCAATGACTCTTACTGGTATGCCATTTGTTTATCTTACCGTCGCAATCAAACAAATCTGCTAATACTATGATCAGAAATTTAATGAGGTTAAACAGATGAGCCTAGTCATACCTAATAGTCAGACACAATCTCCTGCTATTAATGAATCAGAGGATGTTAATAATATTAGTGAAAGTAATAGCATTAATCATTGCTCTTTGACAATAATACTATTGCTCCAATAGCAAATTATAGTGAAGCACAAACTGCTAACTTCTTTGCTCAAGCACAACGGTCAATGCTCTTTGCCAAATTGGCTGCCACAGAGAAAAATCAACAAAATGACACAGTCGCAACAAATACTGACAATCCACCAGCAGTAACTTTAAACGAGAGTTCCGCCGGTGTTACTGTTAATATTGTCGATGTCAAGAAAGTGATCGTAGCAGATCAGAATGGTAAGCGAGCAGCAAATCAGAGTATCAAGATTACTTATGAAGTGATAGCTAATGGTACAAAGCGCCAACTCACTGCTAGCGAAATTAATGCGCGTGCACAGCGTGATCAGTATCTAAAACTGACTGATGAAAAAGGTAATCTTACTCCATTAGGCAAGCAATTTGATCGACTCACAAGCAACGATTTAGCAGTAGTTACCGAACTAGGCACAGACATTCATCAATTAGCTATACTGGTAAACGGTGGTAACAAACCCAGCCCAGAAAAAGAAGCCACTATTCTGGCGGGTTTAGTTTCAACAGGATTAGCATCAGTAGCTGTCGATGCCAATGGTAAAGTCTCTTTTTCGATAGTTCCCTACCGAGTAGCATCTACTAGTCAGATTATTAATGCGGGAGAGCAGGCCAAAACCGATTTCGAAAATATAAAAGCGATACTGCCAGGTCTCAAAGATGTGCAAGGAATCGTTTCTCTATCAGCAAGTATCTATGCTGCTACAGTTGTAGCATTAGCAGCAGCACCAGCGGGATTAGTAGCATCATCAGCATTATCCGGATTGGCAGGAGAAACAACCGATAAGATACTCAAAGATGGTAGACTGCCAACCACTCAAGAAGCTGCTACCAGTGTTGTGCTGAGTGTTGCACTAGCAGGGGGCGGACTAATTGGGGGTAAAATCGTTAGTAACATTAAGAATGGAGGTAAGATTACAGAAATTCCTCTCTCCATAAGCACGCAGGCTCGCACGGCTAAGCAAGAAGCATCAAAGTTGATCTCTATCTTTGGCAATAAAGTGCCTAGGTCTAATGCAGTAAAGCCAGTTACTACATCTGATATTTCAGCAAATAGAACTGGGGATGTGGCAGCAGGAATAGAAGTAGTAGAGCAAGCAGCCAAGACAGAGGCAAAGCAGCTTGAGCAGCTTGATGGTGGGCACAGCATAGATAGACATGGTCCAGAAGTATCGCTTGCAGATCTTGAGAAAAGGTTAAAGACAGGGATTGCGCCAGATAATACATTGAGCTTTGCGCCAGCATCTACGAAATTCAATAGTTATGAGAATTGGATAAAAACACGTGAGAAGGCTTTGGAATTAATTAGGACTAAATACAATGTTGATTTAATTCAGCCACCAAGTCCAGGTGATAAACCATATCGTGAGATAACCATTGAGTACAATAGAGCGATAGATGATGGATATATTCCGGATCTTTCTACAAAACAAAAGGTCACTGTGATAGATCCAATCACTGGTAAGATAAAGAAAGGTAATGTGTTTAGCACTGTCGATTTTATAGAAGGAGTTACTGGCACTTATACAAGAGTAGCTTGGGATCAAGCTCAGGGTAAATGGGTGGTTGTACAACATTTTCCGGTAGCAGAAAATTGGGATAATCTAACCAAAGCATACACTGAGCCCTTGATGTTTAAGGCTACACTACCCTAGTTTCAAATTGGAGGGTTTAAATGGAAATCAGTAAAGGTGTAATTCGATATTATTTGAACTCTGTTTCCTCATATATAGCTGATCACGGCTCGCTTCCAGATGATGTCACCGGTTATTATGACTATATCGTTAATATGAAACTGGATGCTATTAAACAGGGGGATTTAACAATATTGAGATTAGCAATTGATTACCTGCTGACTCATACAGCAATTGATCCAGCTAGCTTTTCTCAAATGCATTACCATTACGATGCAGATGAATTTCAAGAACTTCTTCTCTACATTAGATCGGTTGTTTGGCCAGAATTACCACCACCAGATCCAGATGAAGTTAAAGACATAAAATTTATTAATATTTCTGCTGGTGATTGGTGGGAGATACGTAAAGCACAGCAAAAGACGGAAAAATAGTCGGTTTTATTAATCAACAGGGTGTGTTTTATCAATCCAAGCAAATTGAGTAATTGGCGGTGTTCCCCCTTGGGTTGTGCCAGCAATAGTAAATCCTGCCGAGTTGAGCAAAGAGAACATTTTATGGAGCAAAAAGATCTATAAGGCAGCAATAGGGTTATAATGTCTATTTGAATTTGATGCCAATCCTTAGTGTTATGCTTTCATTGA